>CALKVB010000527.1 GCA_937996605.1 uncultured Oxalobacteraceae bacterium
ATATTCTGGCGCTGACAAAGCACTAATCACGTTCGGCCAATTCTCAGCTTTGTCTGTGTATCTAGTGGCTTCAATGATGCAGCGGAAGAGCGCCGCAAAGGTATTCGGCGCATCTCTTAATATCCGTTCGTTCATGGTGAAAACACAGCATGGGTGGCCATCCCATAATTCCGCGCTGAGAAGTTGAATGAACCCAATGCCATCATGTACTGCGCGTTGGCCAAACGGTTCTGCTCCCATAAATCCATCGATAGAGTTGGACTTTAGACTACTCATCATCTCGGGTGGCGCCATTGGTTTGATTTGAACATCGCTCTCTGGATTGATACCATTTTTTACAAGAAATTCACGTAAGAGTAAATTCTGTACCGAGAGGTCAGAAGGAACTGCGAATTTCATTCCTTTCCAGCTCTTAGGGTCTCTATTTTGTTTGTGTTTGGTTGCAAGCACCAAAGAACTACCGTTGAGATTCTCCAGTAGCGGTGTAACTAAGGCGGTCGCTGTGCCTCCCAAACCAAACCGTGACCCTAGTGCCATCGGCGCGAGCATATGGGAGGCGTCAAATTCTCCGCCCACAGTCTTATCCTTTAGTACCGGCCAGCCTGCTGCTTTGTTAAGTTTCACGTTGAGATTTTGTTTTTCGTATAAACCTAAAATTTCGCCCAGTAAGATTGGTGTCGAACATGTAATCGGTAAGAAACCGATACTCACAGATTTTTTTTCTGGGACATTTTTGGAGTCTGCTGCCATCGCGACCGCAGTGCTTATTGGAAGCACCTCGGAAAGTGCTCCGACCAATGCCCCGAGTCCTACGGATTTCAGTAAGAGCCGTCTTTGTTTGGCGTCCGGAATGATTGCTTGCAGCAACGCTTCCTGAACGTATTCGCCATATATTTGTTCGCTCGAGCTTAGGCCGATCTTAGCTTGGTCGTGTAGTTCTTGGCTTCGATGTTGTCCGCATTCGCATCCAGCTTGGGCTCCTTTTAGTGACGTGCTTTTCTCGTTTTGCATTCTTTACTCCGGATGATGGAATTGTGGGTTGGTAATGCCCGATCAAATTTAGAAATACAAAATCTGATCTCGTGAAATTGATACTGCTTTTGATAGCGTAGCTGCACAAATTTAGAGCAGCTGACTTCCATCGTAGAGAAAGCTGAGGAGCTGTTCCACATCATCTTGTCCTAAGGAATCAAATACTTAAAATCACAGGAAAAGCTAGTTGTAAATATTCAAAACGAAAGTTTCGGTGTGTTGAAAAGTTAAAGTTAAAGTAAATTCAAAAAAAGTAACGTGAAGAATAGTTTTATTGGTTTGTATTAGCGGTTGACTAGATTTACTATTCACCGAGCTAAATTCATCGTTGTGCCGTGGTGGGATTAATCGACTTTTCGAGAATAAATTAATGCACGTTTTCTGTTTTGAAACAGTGATGAATTTCGCTGTTTTGGCCTTTTAATGTTTTTGTATCGCGAATTTTTTAAGAATAAATCTAAAGGTTTCATCAGATGGATAGTTTTGATAAGAGAATCGTTCGACTTCTCCAGTCGAATTCGCGAATCTCATTTAGTGAAATTGGTCGCGATGTACATTTAACTTCACCAGCGGTCGCGGAAAGGGTGAAAAAGTTAAAGGAGAGTGGAGTGATAAAGGGATTTACTTCAGAGGTCGTATCGAGAAAATTAGGATATGATTTCGAAGCGATGATTAAATTGAACGTACGAAACAGTAACGAGATCGAAAGTTGGCTCAATGGAAGGCCTGAAGTGATTGCGGCTCACCAAATTACTGGGACCCACAATATTACTATTCATTTAGCTTTGGTAAACGTTGACCACCTTCAGTCGGTGCTGAAGTCACTCAGTCTATTTTCCGAGCCGAAATCTTCAGTGGTGTTAAATAGCCTTGGGGAAATGCGCAATTTACCCCACGCGGATTTTATAACTTGGTAAATTAACGTGCAGGCGCGTCGTAAATTAGTGAGTGTCAGATCGTGCTTGCCTGATTACTCAATGTGAAAAATCGTACAGGTTTTTTTTCAGAGTTCTTTTGATCACATTTGCACGTTACAATTCCTGCCATTGTTTTTTGCGCAGTACAGTGCGTCGTCTGTTCGCTTCAATACTTTTTCAACCGTATCACCCGATGCAATCTGGCTAATTCCAGCGGAGAAGCTATAGGTCAACGTCGGCACTTCTGGATACGCTAAACTCTCATTGATCGAATGCCTCAATCTATTGAGCACATGGGTAGCACCTTCACCATCGGTCTGCGGTAATAGCAGAAAGAATTCTTCTCCTCCAATTCGACTCAAGACGTCATCTGGGCGCAGTACCTTACGAGCCACTGTCGCAAAATGTTGTAAGACACAATCACCAACGAGATGACCATATGTATCATTTATTAATTTAAATTTATCGATATCAAGCAAGCAGGCTACAAACGAATTTTCTCCTCTGCTTCGCTCGATAGCTTCGGCTAGGTATCCGTTTAGAAATCTTCTGTTGTAAAGGCCGGTTAATGGATCAGTGTTCGATGCTTTTAGTGCTTGGTCTCGATCAACTTTCAATATCCTCTCGTTGTTTTTTAGATGCGTGATCGAAGATCCGATGAAGCACACGTAACCTTCATTATCAATGGTTTCATTCACTAGCATCCAAGTGCCATCATGAAAGTCTGATTCGAATACTCGTTTCGAAGAACTCAGTCTTTTCTGCTGAACATTTGATATCCAGATTTCAAAATCGTCAGTGTTAATAATTAAGCCCTCACGATTTATGAAACAGTTTCGCATAATTGATTCGAAATTTGGAGAGTCGGTATGGTTATCAACTTTAAACAAATTCCGAAAAGTCTCGTTCGCAAAGAGTAGAACATCATTGGGAGAAAAAATGGCGACTGCTTGACCGTTGCAGCAAAGGCTTTCGGTAAGTACGTTCTTCAAATTGGACGAGGTCGGTTGCATAAATTTAATTGAAGGAGAAGAGAGCCGGATTTAAATGGCCAATCAAACATCTCGCGACTTCTTTGCCCAACATCATTTTGCAAACATAAAGTAATTTTTTGGTTTTGCAAACGATTGGTTGCGAATTATTCTTTAGCCTTTGACTTTGTTAACAATAACGCTGCGAACAAAATTACGCTAAGTTTTTCGCCTGATGTCAAAGTAATCGTCGCAAAAAAGCTAATTTCATTAGTAATCGCACTAGGAAATATTCGGACGCACTAATTGTATTTTCTAAATTTGTTTTTTTGAGAAGTTTTACATGAAGCTAGTTCTTTGCTGTGATCGTCGGATTGTCGTGATCATAAGTAGATGAAAGTTGGTTTAATTATATTCAGGTAGGCATACGATTGGGAGCACTAGTTGGTTTTAAGTCTCTGATTGAGTCTAAGCTCGGTAAATCTGATTTCGCCAATAATCAAACACCAATCAACTTACGCATCGTAAATGTATATTCGTTCTCCCCGAGCCTCAAACCGTCGCATTTAATAAGAGATTTATCAAGAAGACGTCAATAATGTTTACTGTTTTCAGACGCGAAGCATTAAATAAAACGTAAATAGGATAAATCATGTTACTTCAACACCTTCGTCAGTGCGCCTGCCTCTTGTTGCTTGGGGCTTTTTGTTTACCTATCCAGGCACAAATAAGTTCTGATGGATTTTCAGCGTGCGATGATGTTAAGTCGAGTCCTGCATTGATCACTAGTCTTTGTAAAGTCATCGATGTGCCGTTAGCATATGGATCTGATAAAGCACGTAATGAAGCGAAAATAAAACTATTCGTTCGGAAGTTTCCGGCCCAGAAGAAAGCAGAAGGGACAGTGGTGTTGATTGCGGGAGGACCAGGCGAATCCGGTGCGAGTTTTTACTCCCAACTTCAAACCATGCGACGCGCTTTTCCTAACTTTGATATCGTTGTTCCAGACCATAGGGGAACGGGTTTTTCTACCCGCTTATGTGAGGCTGAGGAAAGTATGAACAGTGAAGGAGGTGCGAGGCTCGTTGGTGCTGAGTGGGGAACCTGCTTTGCTCAAATTTCCCAAAATTCTGAACGAACGAAGCAATTCTCGATCAGTAATGCCGCGTACGATTTATCCATAATCATCGATGGAATTCATAAGAGCCGTCCGAAGAATCCTATCTACATTTATGGCGTTTCATATGGCACTCAGCTTGTACTTCGTTTGTTTCAGGTTTCTTCGCCGCCAGTAAAAGGGATTATTTTAGATTCGCTCGTCCCGTTACAGACCGATCAGCGTTGGGATTTGACGAGGCGCTCGTTCGTTGTAGATAACATTGGAAGGAAGGTGCTTCAACAATGTGATGCAAGTGAGAAGTGTCATCAAATGATGGGGGAGGATGCGGAGAAAGTTTTAGGGCAACTTCTTAGAGATGCTGTAGAGCGCCCCGAATTGTTAAACGCTATTCCCAAAAAGAATTTGAAGCAATTTTTGGCTCGTTTGTTAGATTTTCCTCAGTTGCGAGAAAGATTGCCATATCTGATTAAAGATCTGTCGAATTCAAGTGATCTAGAATTGAGAGAAACTTTCACTAAAATGGAAAAGGCATATTCGTTTTTTGGTGATTTTCCGCAGCTAGCGCCGTCAATTCCATTAGTGTCAGATCGGAAGAGCACACGTCTGAACTCCAGTCACCTTGT
>CALKVB010000528.1 GCA_937996605.1 uncultured Oxalobacteraceae bacterium
TTTTACGCGATGCCAAACTCACGGTGGATGATATCGATGGCGTAGTGCTGGTCGGTGGAGCAACTCGTATGCCGCATGTACGCAAGGCGGTTGGCGACTTTTTCCAAACGACACCTTTGGCGAATATAGATCCCGACAAAGTTGTAGCGCTTGGCGCGGCAATCCAAGCCAATCTGCTGGCGGGCAATCGAGCCGCTGGTGATGATTGGTTGCTTTTGGATGTGATTCCACTCTCACTCGGCATTGAAACCATGGGAGGCTTGTCTGAAAAAGTCATCCCACGGAACTCGACAATTCCATGTGCTCGGGCACAAGAATTTACCACTTTCAAAGACGGTCAGACGGCACTGGCGATTCATGTCGTGCAAGGCGAACGCGAACTCGTCAGCGATTGTCGTTCACTTGCCAAGTTCGAATTGCGTGGAATTCCACCAATGGCGGCCGGTGCGGCACGCATACGTATCACCTACCAGGTGGACGCCGACGGATTATTGTCAGTATCGGCTCGTGAAATGCGTTCGGGTGTTGAATCTTCCATCATCGTCAAGCCATCTTATGGTTTAGCGGATGACGATATCGCGCGCATGCTGCAAGATTCTTTCAGCGCCTCTGAAGTCGATATGCAAACCCGCGCCTTACGCGAAGAACAAGTCGAGGCCGATCGTTTGCTATTAGCGATCGATTCTGCCCTCGCTACTGATCAACATTTATTGAATGAACAAGAGTTATCCAATATCAAACAACATATTGAACAACTGCAAACGGCCAAACAAGGACAAGATCACCAAACGATCAAGGCTGCAATCACCGCACTTGCTGATGCTACCGAAGAGTTCGCAGCCCGTCGTATGGACCAGAGTGTCCGCACCGCCCTTTCTGGCAAGAACCTTAACGATATTTAAAGAAAAACACTATGCCTAAGATTATCATCCTGCCTCATGCGCAGCTCTGCCCTGAGGGAAAAACACTCGAAGTTGAGCCTGGAAAATCCTTATGTGAAGCCATGGTTGAGCACGATGTTGAAATCGAGCATGCCTGCGAAATGTCGTGTGCCTGTACAACCTGCCACGTGGTCATACGCAAAGGCTTTAATTCTCTCAATGAATCCAGCGATGACGAGGAAGACTTACTCGATGCTGCTTGGGGATTGGAAGCAACTTCACGTCTGTCTTGCCAAGTAAAATTGGGGCAAGAAGATATCACGATCGAAATTCCGAAATACACGATCAACCACGCCCGCGAAAATCATTAATCCGGCGCCCCTCCAAGCCACCATCGTCACGAAACAGAATCAAAATTGCCATAGTGTATTTTTTTGGTTCTGTTCAAGCTTCCCTTCGCATCTGCGACTTGTGCATTTGCCTAAAACCTTCTACCATCTGCAAGAACCTGTTTCATTCTCCACAAAGAATCACCTCCGGCTTTTCTATATAAACGCGCTGTCTCTATTTAAGTCAAAAATCGAACAGCCCTCAAGGAACGACGTATGTTGTTGATCAATTTTGTGCAAGGGTTGAGCTGATGCTCCCTACTTTCATGTCCAATATCCTTAGCCGCGTGACGCTGCGCTTCGCGGTAATCCTTGCCGTTTTTGTTGGCTTAGGCGTCACCGCGATGGTCTTAGTACCAGTCCAAAGCCGCGTGATTACCCAAGACAGCGAGAAAAAAACCGTCGATGATCATAATCGACTAACTGGAATCCTCTCCGTTATTTTGAGCGAACCGGTATGGCAAATTACACCTGAAATTGCAAAATCTTCCAGTGAGGTTGTGTACTCGGATCGACGCGTCTCAGAAATTAAAGTGATTACCCTGCCAGATAAAAAAGTGTTCATTACCTTAGATGAACGTAAAGCTGAACAAAAGGGTCCTTTCCGCACGCTTTCTAAACAAATCACCCACGGTGATCAAGTGATCGGCGAAGTACAGCTAACACTGGCTGACGACATCATGGAAAGCGAGATTGCGGCTAACTTTACCCGAGCACTAACAATCACTGGTGGCTCGTTCATCTTGTCTATTTTCTGTATTTGGATGGTTTTGCATTGGCGTTTGGTAAACCCAATTAAGCAATTGATTGAAAAATCGGACCAATTGGCCAACGGTGAGCTGAATGAAGCGATTGCCTTTGATCGTAAAGATGAAATTGGCCACTTGGCACTTAGTCTTGAAGCCACCCGTCAAGCTCTCCAACGCTCATTCAAAGAGTTAGAAGTTAAAAATCAGCAGCTATTGGAATACTCAGGCACACTTGAATCGAAGGTACGTTTACGCACTCAAGAATTAGAAAGCGCCAATCACCACCTCGAAGCTGCTCTCGCTAGCGTCAACAGCGCTCAAAATGAATTGGCACGCATCGAACGTATGGCGGCACTGGGTTCAATGGTTGCTGGCGTGGCACACGAACTCAATACCCCTCTCGGCAACTGCTTACTTGTTGCCAGCACTTTAAGCGATGAGACTCGCCAAATAGAGAAATCAATGAATGAAGGGACGATGCGCCG
>CALKVB010000529.1 GCA_937996605.1 uncultured Oxalobacteraceae bacterium
CACTCTTTCCCTACACGACGCTCTTCCGATCTGTGGTACGTCACGCGACTTCAGGTGCGCCATTCCTGATTGCGCAACATCTGAACGATACCAAACAACATCACGTACATGTGGTCAACGCTGGCGACGGTCGTCATGAACATCCAACGCAAGGCCTGTTGGATATGTACACCATACGCCATTACAAAAAAGATTTTGCTAACCTGACAGTGGCGATTGTGGGTGACGTCTTGCATAGCCGCGTGGCACGTTCAGACATTCATGCCCTTACGACCTTAGGTGCTGCAGAGGTGCGGGTGATTGGGCCGCGTACCTTGTTACCAGGTGGTTTGGAGCAAATGGGTGTACGCGTATTCACGGATATGAACGTCGGTTTGAAAGATGTCGACGTGATCATCATGCTGCGCTTGCAGAACGAGCGTATGAATGGCGCATTGCTGCCGTCGACGCAAGAATACTTTAAGCAGTATGGTTTAACACCAGAGCGTTTGGCTTTAGCTAAGCCAGATGCAATCGTAATGCACCCCGGGCCGATGAATCGTGGCGTAGAGATTGATTCCGCGGTGGCCGATGGGCCGCAAGCCGTGATTTTGTCGCAAGTTACCTTTGGTATTGCAGTGCGAATGGCGGTGATGAGCATTGTCTCTGGCTCGCACACACAATAAACATTGATCGCTCATCGACCAACAGAATTTTAAGAAAGTAATGTGATGAATCTTCATATCAAAAATGGCCGTGTGATCGATCCGAAAAATGGTGTCGATGCGGTACAAGATGTGTTTATCAGCGAAGGCAAAATTGCTGCATTAGGTACTGCACCTGCGGAATTTCAAGCAGAACACACAATCGATGCAAGCGGCTTGATTGTGGCACCAGGCCTGGTTGATTTAAGTGCTCGTCTGCGTGAACCTGGTTTCGAATACAAGGCGACTTTAGAGTCAGAACTACAAGCAGCAATGCGTGGCGGGGTCACCAGTTTAGTTTGCCCACCCGATACCGATCCAGTGTTAGATGAAGCAGGCTTGGTCGAAATGCTCAAGCAAAGAGCGAAAATGCAGGCGAAAGCCCATGTCTATCCTTTGGGGGCATTGACCATCGGTTTGAGAGGTGAAAACCTCACCGAGATGGCGGCCTTGACCGAAGCGGGTTGTGTCGGATTCTCGCAAGCAGAAGAAGCGATTGTGGACACCAATGTGTTGCAACGCGCATTGTCTTATGCAGCAACTTTCGGATACACCGTATGGTTGCGTCCTCAAGATGCCTTTATTGGCAAGGGTGGGGTAGCACATAGCGGTCCCTTGGCCTCTCGCCTTGGGTTGTCCGGTGTGCCAGTGATGGCAGAAACCATTGCGCTACATACTTTGTTTGAATTGATGCGAGCGACGGGTGCGAAAGTTCACTTGTGCCGCGTGTCATCTTCAGCGGGCCTTGAGTTAATTCGCCAAGCAAAAGCGGAAGGCTTGCCATTGAGCTGTGACGTCGGCATTCATCATGTACATTTGACGGATAACGACATTGGATACTTTGATTCCAATGCACGTTTGACCCCCCCTTTGCGTAGCCAACGAGATCGTGATGCGATTTGGGCGGCATTGGCGGATGGTACGATTGATGCAATTTGTTCTGATCACACACCGGTTGACGATGATGAAAAAGCTTTGCCATTCGCCGAGGCATCGCCAGGTGCAACGGGATTGGAGCTGTTATTGTCCTTGGCTGTGAAATGGTCGGATGATAGTCGTGGCGCTATCAGCCTAAGCCAAGCGCTACGCAAAATTACCAGCGACCCTGCGCACTTGGTTGGTTTAGCTGCAGGTCATCTTGCGGTTGGTGCGAATGCAGACCTCTGTATTTTTACGGCGACAGGACGTTGGTCAGTGACCCGCGAGGCCATCTTGAGCCAAGGTAAGCATACGCCTTTCTTGGGTTATGAATTGCCAGCAGTAGTGCAAGCAACGATTGTGGATGGACGTCTTGCTTATCACGCACAAGCGGCCAATCACGCAGCTAAGGCCTAATCGATTTACGAGGCCTGACTCATTGTCGGGCCTTTTTTATTATTCAAAAAACTTCCACTAAGCTTGGTGACGCATGCCTAATTTACGTTTGCTTCGTGTACTTGTGCATGTGTTTGCAGGTGTCTTAACTTGTGCCTTTCTGTTCCCGTTTAGCTCTGCTATTAGACGTGAACGTTTCGTTCGTCGTTGGTCGATTGGCTTGCTTAACTTATGCAGAGTAGAAGTGCGCTTTATCGATCAAAGTGGCGGGCAACTTGCTGACCATTCCTTGATTGTCGCTAATCACGTATCGTGGATGGACATCTTTGTGATTAATTCATGGCAGGCCTGCCATTTTGTTGCGAAGTCGGACATTCGTAGTTGGCCCATCGCAGGTTGGTTAAGTGCGCAAGCTGGAACAATTTTCTTGGCTCGTGGCAAGCAACGTGAAGTGCGCCGTATTTATGAAGGCTTGGTGCATCAGCTTCGCGAAAATAAACGCATCGCTTTTTTCCCCGAAGGTACTACGGGCGCACAGGGTAATCTTTTACCGTTTCACGCCAATTTGTTTGAGGCTGCAATCGAAGCACAAGTTCCAGATCGGAAGAGCACACGTCTGAACTCCAGTCACCTTGTA
>CALKVB010000530.1 GCA_937996605.1 uncultured Oxalobacteraceae bacterium
CTAATCTCAATCTCACTCACATGAAGCCCTTAAGGGGGACATCGTTAATTGTGTTGGATCCAGGTTTGGTATTCCTGTTGGTCGACAATCTATTTGGTGGCGACGGTCGCTTTCACACTCGCGTTGAGGGTCGTGATTTCACACAAACAGAGCAACGAATTATTCAGCGTATCCTCGAAATTATTTACGAGACCTATGCCAAGTCTTGGGAGCCGGTCTATCCCGTGCAATTCGAGTACATTCGCTCTGAAATGAATACGCAGTTTGCGAATATCGCTACACCTAACGAAGTGGTGGTCTCCACAACCTTCACTATCGAACTCGGGCCTGTCAGCGGTGAAATGCATATGTGTATGCCCTACTCGATGATAGAACCAATTCGCGACTTGCTCACCAGTAGCTTGCAAGGTGAGACCCTAGAAATCGATAAGCGCTGGGTGCGCTTGATGACTCAACAGATTCAAATCGCTGAGGTCGAGTTAGTTGCCGATTTAGGCCATACTCGAGTCACCTTGGGTGATATTCTAAATATGAAAATTGGTGATGTGATTCCTTTGCATGTTCCTGAAATTGTCTCTGCAAAGGTTGACGGCACACCAGTAATGGAATGTAAATATGGCGTTTTCAATGGCCAATATGCCTTACGGGTAGAAAAATTATTAGGCTCAAGTGTCAATGAAGTCGCACATGAAGTAATGCAGGGAGAAAATAATGGATGACAACAACGATACCCCAATTAGTGAAGACGATTGGGGTGCGGCGATTGCTGAACAAGAGAAAGCAGATGCTGAAGCAGCTGCACGTGCGGCTGCACCAACAGTAAGCTCAGGCGCTGGCTTATTCCAAGAATTTGGCAAAGGTACACAATCACAAACCCAAAACGATATTGATTTTATCCTCGATATTCCGGTTCAACTAACTGTTGAGCTAGGTCGCACAAAAATCGCGATTAAAAATTTGCTTCAATTAGCACAAGGCTCGGTGGTGGAACTCGACGGTTTAGCGGGTGAACCTATGGACGTTTTAGTTAATGGTTGTTTGATTGCGCAAGGTGAGGTTGTGGTTGTTAACGATAAATTCGGTATTCGCTTAACCGATATTGTGACGCCCGCAGAACGCATCCGTAAGCTTAACAAATAATCTCAATAAATAATGATTAAGCTCTTTTCGTTTCTCGTCTGCTGCGTCTTACCAGCAGCGAGTTTCGCCCAAACGAAGGGCGTATCACCCAGCACTGGACTATTGCAGATCGCCTTAGCTCTTGCATTCGTTATCGCACTGATGTTGGTGCTTGCTTGGTTATTTAAACGCATCAGTCCTATCGCGCATGGACATCCACTTCAACTCAAAGTGGTTGGAGGTTTGAATCTTGGTAATCGCGAAAAAGTAATGGTAGTAGAAGTCGCTGATCAGTGGCTAGTGCTTGGAGTGACGGCGCAAAACATCAACACCTTAGCGACTTTACCAAAACAAGAAATCACTCCGAATCAAACAAGTACCTTAACGCAAAATAATTTTGCTGACTGGCTTAAGAAGAATCTCGACAAGCGCAATCCACCTCAGCCTTAAAGTAAGATCATGAAAAGTCCACGCGCTTACCTCGGCATCGCAGCTGCATTAGGATGCATCGCCTTTAGCCTCGCAATTCCAGAGACCGCACTGGCTCAAGCCAATAGCGCACTGCCTGTCATTACTAGCTCTCCAGCGGGCGGTGGTGGTCAGAATTATTCACTCAGCATACAAACCCTTTTATTTCTCACTGCGCTCAGTTTCCTACCTGCGGTGTTATTGATGATGACCAGTTTCACTCGCATCATCATCGTCTTATCGCTATTGCGACAAGCATTGGGTACCCAAGGGGCACCACCAAATCAAGTGCTGGTTGGTCTATCGCTTTTCTTAACTCTCTTTGTCATGGGGCCTTCTTTCGACAAAATTTACGAAGATGCGTATGTGCCATTTACTGAGAACAAGATCACCATGCAAAAGGCGATGGAGAAAGGTGTCGAGCCACTTAAACAATTTATGCTAAAACAGACACGTGAAACCGATATCGCATTGTATGTAAGATTATCCAATACACCAGCATTACAGGGACCAGAAGACGTTCCCTTACGTGTCTTGATACCAGCGTTTATTACAAGTGAGTTAAAAACCGCCTTTCAAATCAGTTTCGCTATTTTCATACCGTTCTTGATAATTGATATGGTGGTCGCGAGTGTACTAATGGCGATGGGTATGATGATGGTGTCACCATCAATCGTTTCCCTTCCGTTCAAGCTGATGCTGTTCGTTTTAGTAGATGGATGGCAGCTATTGATCGGTTCTTTGGCCAAGAGTTTTTACTAGGAGCCCCAGATGACACCCGACAGCGTTATGACCTTAGGCCGCCACGCGATGGAGATAACCTTGATGGTCGCAGCGCCACTGCTATTAGTGGCACTTGTTATCGGTTTGTTAGTCAGTATCTTTCAAGCTGCCACTCAAATCAATGAAACAACTTTATCCTTCATTCCTAAACTTGTTGGCATTTTCGTGACTTTAGTGATTGCAGGGCCGTGGATGCTCACCGTGATGGGAGATTACATGCGCGAAGTATTCACAGGGATAGCCACGATCGCTGGCTAAATGCCATGATATCGATTAGCACCCAAGATTTGATTTCGCTTATCGCTGCGTTTTTGTGGCCACTCACCCGTATACTCGGATTCATTGTTGTTGCACCACCGTTTGGAAATATCGGCGTACCGCCATTAGTTAAAATCGGTTTGGGAGTAATGCTGGCGTTGATCGTTGCTCCTACACTTGAACCCATCGCCAATGTCGATATGGTCTCACTCACAGGCATGGTAATTTTGATTCAACAGTTTGTGGTGGGACTAGCGATGGGCTTTATGGTTCGTATCATTATGGCTGGTGTTGAAATGGCAGGTGAGGTCGCGGGCCTTACAATGGGACTTGGCTTTGCTACTTTTTTTGATCCACAAACACGTGGCCGCTCAACCGCCATTAGCCAATTCTTAGTCATTATCACGACACTTGTGCTGTTGGCGATGAATGTTCATCTGACGATGTTTGAGGCGCTAGTCACAAGTTTTAAAACCATTCCCATTTCAACCTCTTTAGAGATGGGGTTCAGCTCACAGAAGCTGGTGATCTGGGGACAAGAAATTTTTAAGGTCGGCATGCTACTGTCCTTGCCCATCGTCGCAGCGCTGTTGATTGCGAACATTGCGCTAGGAATTTTGACTAGAGCCGCACCTCAATTGAATATCTTCGGTATCGGTTTTCCGATTACGATCACGGTAGGTTTTGTGATGCTAGGACTTGTTTTACCCTATCTGCTTTTACCTCTGGAAAATATCTTCCGTCATATGATTGACGCGATCAATAGCATGGGCCAGAATCTCCCGAACAAACCTCCGACCTCACCATAGAAATACTCATACCAATAAAACCTGACATATGAATTCTTCCCAACCTCGTCACTTGTCAGTGTATTTCAGCAAAGATATTCGTGCTATCGAGAATGCGGTCAACGCGCAATCGCCGAATACGAGTTTAATGCAAAGAGCGGGACTTGCAGCTGCCAATTTCGTTAGACAATTAGTCGCATTAGATGCGTCTGTATTGATTTTTGCTGGTCCTGGTGACAATGGTGGTGATGCCATTGAAATGGCTGCTCATTTGAGTCAACAAGGAAATGCTGTCCACATCTACTGCATTGGCGAAGAACAGCAATATTCATCCGATGCCACTCAGAGCCTAAACAAGGCAAAACGCTGTGCAATAAGGTGGATTACACAGCATCAAGAACTGGAACTAGCGCTCGATTCCGCATCGATCATTGTCGACGGTTTATTTGGTATAGGTCTCAATCGCGCGATCACAGGGCATACAGAGGAGTTGATCGGTCTGATTAATCAAACGGCGGCACGCAAAGCGATACCGGTCTTGGCGCTCGATATTCCTAGTGGCTTAAATGCAGACACTGGGCAAATTCATAACGGCGAAGGCGCAAACAAAAACACAGTCGACAACACAAACGCAACTAAAAGTTTGAAGGCAATAATAGCGACGCATACAATCACCTTTATTGGCTACAAACCCGGACTCTTCACGGCAAAAGGAAAAGACTACTCAGGTAAAGTGACACTAGCAAACCTAGATATTGAGCCCCAAGATTTTCCAGCAACATCGCTGTTTTTAAATGCGAAAGCAAACCTAGAAACCATCCTTCAGCCTCGCCCCCATGATAGCAATAAGGGCAGTTTCGGTGATGTCAGCATTATAGGTGGAGCTATTGGCATGTGCGGAGCCGCTATTCTTAGCGCGCGCGGCGCACTGTTGAGTGGAGCCGGAAAAGTGCATATCGGCTTTTGTAGCGAGCTACCCCAAGCAGCGATTGCATTTGATCCGCAATACCCGGAAATCATGTGTCGCCACGCAAGTCAAATCGATTTCTCTAAGGGCGTGATTGCGATTGGTCCTGGACTCTCCCTCAGCGCCATGGCGAAAGAGTTATTAGAAAGCGTATTAAAAGAATCGCCGCAGGTAGTGATCGACGCGGACGCCATCAATTTGATTGCGCAGCATCCTCTACTACAACAGCAGGTGTCTCAGCGACATTTGAAAAATTTCAACACAATTCTCACCCCTCATCCGCTGGAAGCTGCCCGTCTATTGAACACCGACGTCGCAAGCGTACAAGCAAATCGGCTTGAGGCTATCACAGCCTTAAGCAACAAATTTCAGGCAATTGTTATCCTCAAGGGTTCGGGCAGTTTAATCAGTGATGGGCAAACGACTTATATCAATACCAGTGGCAATCCTGCCCTCGCGACGGGTGGCACCGGTGACGTCTTAACGGGTGTGTGCGCTGCTCTACTAGCTCAAGGTCTCACTGCGTTGAATGCTGCTCGTCTCGCCTGCTATGTACATGGTGCCGCTGCAGATAACCTCGTTGAAGCTGGCATTGGCCCTATCGGCCTCAATGCCAGCGAATTGGTCCCTGCCATTCGACGCCAGCTTATCCTGCTGAGTAAAGTAGTGCCACGCCAGATTTAGCGCGAAGGTCTCGGCAAACTCAGAACAAATTCGACGCCATCTGCAACGTTACGCGCGATGATGGTGCCACCCATCTTCGCCATATACGTTTGTGCCACAAATAAGCCCTGACCACGATTACCGTTGGCGCCAGACTCCAATTGATCTGAAACGCCATATTCAAAGATTTTATCCAGCATGTTTTCTTCAATATGTGGCCCTTGATTATGAATAATGACAAAAGCATTTAATTCGTCCACTTCCAACCGTATTTGAATTGAACTCTCGAGCGGGCGATATCGATCTGCATTTTTCAAGATGTGAGTGACAACATCCTCAAGCG
>CALKVB010000531.1 GCA_937996605.1 uncultured Oxalobacteraceae bacterium
AAGGTGACTGGAGTTCAGACGTGTGCTCTTCCGATCTGGTCATGTGATCGAGCATGTAAAAATCTCCAAAAAAGGGTGGTGGAAAGTGAACATTTTAGGTCAATCTAGAATGCATAAAACTACTGTATATGCATTCAGTATTTTTAGCAAGTAAATTTACGACCGCGATGAACGATTTCCTTTTGATGAAGAAGGCAGTATTCGGAATGTAGTGAGTAGATGTCATTTAAGAAAATATTCGATATTCGATATCGTGGATAAAAAAGTCTTTTAACTCGGTCTGTATTGTTGCGAGGTGTTATTTGGTGAGTCTTTTTGTTCGAGATGTCGTTTGCGTGTCGTATTGGCGTCGTCTTATTTCGTGTTTCTCAACGATTTTTTCTCGTACACTGGTCGAACCTTTTGTTATCCAAGGATTAAGTATGTCAATTAAAGAGTTACGCGTTGCTAAAGGCTGGACTCAAGCACAATTAGCTGAATTTAGTGGCCTCAGCCAACGCACAATACAACGTCTTGAAAAAGGGCAGCCCGCCACCGCGGAAACCGCAAAATGTTTGGCCGCAGTGTTTCAGTTGCAAATTTCTGATCTTGGTTTGGCTGAGGCTTTGGACGAAACTCAGTTGAGTGAAGAAGAGCAACTTGAGCTGCGAAATATTCGAAAGATTCGTCATTTCATTGTTGAACTGGCAGCCTACTTAATCATTGTGCCTTTAGTTTGTTTCGCGTCCTATGTGCATAACGGTGAGATACGCAATGGTTTGGGTTTGGCGGTGGGTTGGGGATTTTGGCTGGCTTATCAAGCAATAGACTTATTTGATACGAAAGCCTTCTTCGGCGCCAGTTGGGAAAAACGTCAATTGGATAAACGCATGGGAAGGGACAAATGATGAAAGTGAGTTCAATTATCAAGCGAGTTATGTCGTTTTTCTTTTTGTTGCTCTGTTTTTGCCTACAACAAGTCTCTATCGCACAAGAAAATCCTCAGGCTTTACCAGAGCGCCATGGACAGGTAAGTCAGCAATTATTCGCCGGCACAGGGAAGAAGCAAGCCTTGATTGTGGGTTTAGGTGGATCTGAAGGGGGAAATCCATGGGCCAGCAACTTTTGGAAGCCGCAACGAGATCGTTTTATTGAGCAAGGCTATGCCGTGTTAGCTCTAGGTTATTTTGGAACGAAAGATAGCCCAGCAAAGTTGGATCGTATTGCACTGGAAGGTATCCATGCAGCAGTGATGAAGGCAGCGCAGACCGAAGGCGTGAATCGCGAGTGCATTGTCGTGATGGGTGGCTCACGTGGTGGCGAACTTGCTTTACTCTTGGCCAGCCGTTATTCCGAATATGATGCCGCAGTTGCTATCGTTGCGGGTAGTTCGGTATTCCCCGCTTTGACGATGACGATGGATACCCCGGGTTGGAGTTACCGAGGCGAATTATTACCGTTTGTGCCGGTCACTGAGGCGACTTATCCAGCTCTGATGCGCCGCGACCTTCGCGCAGCATTTAACACGATGATGGAAGATAAGGTCGCAATGGCAGCGGCAGCAATTCCTGTGGAAAGAATTAACGGACCTGTTTTGCTGCTGTCAGCAAAACAAGATGAAATGTGGCCGTCGACTGAGATGTCGGATATGGTAGTGCAACGACTAAAAGAAAAGTCATTTACTTTCCCCGTTCATCACTTAGCCATCGATGGAAATCATGCGGCTCCCTTAAAGCACTTTGATTACGTGGAGCGTTTTTTGAATACGGAACTGACACGTGTTAAGCCAGAATGTGCTACTGCTAATACCTCACAGTAAAGCTAGATTTTTATTACTCACTGAAACGTTTTCGGTGGTCTTTTCAAGGAGGGGGCAAACGCGGAATTCATTTGGAGAGCGAAACGGGATTAGCTGGCATCGTCGCTGTTGGAAGCGAATAGCTGTCCCAATTGCTCTAGCTATTCATCCAATTTCGTACATATCAGCTTAAGCGTTTTGTTTTAGATGCCGGTGGTAGGCGAAGGTGCCGATGACACCGTAGACGTAGTAATAAATAAAAACGATGGCCAACAAACTTCCATTGAACGAGCCAGTCTGCACAATGATAATAATTTTTGAGAGTAGAAAATAAGCGAGCATGGCCAAGGCACAAGTCCGACTCTTTTTGTAAATACCAAAAGTTAGGCCAAAAATAAGCACGACATCTGTCAGATTCCAAACACTAAATCCCATTAACTGATTACCATTCATGGCAATTAAGGTAAAGATCAAGGTGATAGTTCCAGAGATGATGCCAGTGATCCAAGCATTCTTAATTCTTTTTAAGATTTGATCAGGCACGTCGATTGGTGTTGGCTGAAGTTCGATTTCGGTGGTCGGCGGTGAGTAAGGATTGCTTGGGCTCGTAGTCATATTTGCTCTTTAGTCGAGAGTGGTAAATCGGTTTCTTCAATCGGGTATAGATAATCTGAATCTAGTGTTTGTTTCTGCCTCGCCCTTTGCCTTGACCATGGCTTTCTTGTGCTTCGCCTTTGTTACCAAATTGAAGCTCACCGCGCTTAAGTGCATGAAACTCTGCAGAGCCAGGTTTAATTCCTAGATCCTTGGCTAGTGCGCCCCAGCCACGCCCTTTATTACTGTGATAGCTACGTAGAACCGAATCGACAGGTTGTCGCGTCATTTGTCCCAGTTGAAAAATCATGAATGCGTCGGCAGGCTGACTCACTTTGCCTAATACGATTTTCACTTGATTCTCAGAGACGCCAAACTGTGCACTCAGTTTAATAGCGAAGCCATCGATATTGCCGCGTGCTTGGATATTGACATTGCTTAGAAAGGTGTCCAAACCATCCGCAGCATAAGAGGGAAAACACAATGCACCTAGCAGCGCGAGAAGACCGATTTGTTTTTGCATGATGTTTCCTTTGTTTGGATGTTTGTTATGCCGTTTCATTTGTTTTGCTCTTAGCGGGTTTCTGCGCAGAAACCATGGCCGAGCATAGTCATGTGTGGAGATCGACCAGAAACTAGCGCTCAATATACATTAGCGGATGGATTAAGGGGATATATTGATCTTCACTTGTGTGTTTAAATTCACTTTAGTGATACATATTGGTGCTCCCTTAGTCAATTGTTAGCCAGCCCTTTTCGGTTGCTAGATCAATCTGTTTCATGGCATAGGTCCAAAGTAGAGGGGCAGACTTTTCGAGATATTTATTGCGTTGGATGACTTGGTTTTTACTGACCTTGTTTTGCACCCAACTTCCGCCATCGTTCTGCATGTTTTGTATCAGCGGCAAAATGCGATCAATCGATTTAGCAAACTGTGCATCGGCACTCTCTGCATGTTCGAATTCAAGCCACAGTTCTAGCATTTCACTACGTTGAGGTTCTGATAGCAAACCAAAGATGCGCTTAGCGGCGGCGATTTCTTTGTCTGCTTGTTGAGCGAGCACCGTGTGCGTGTCGAAGGCAAACGTATCACCTGCATCTATTTCTACGATGTCGTGAATTAGTAACATTAAGCATACTCGTTTAATGTCAACGGCTGTCCCGGCATATTGTGCCAAAATGTGCGCGGTTAAAGCGATATGCCAACTGTGCTCGGCGCTATTTTCGTAACGATTTTTATCTTCTTTGATCAGGGCTTTGCGATAAACAGCCTTGAGTTTATCGAGTTCGAGAATGAAGTTAATTTGATCTGGCAGTAAGTTCATGTGCAAAAAATAGCTTGAGAAGTCTACGGTACGATTATGTTAGGCTAGCGAGCATACCATGGTTGATGAATAGGTTTCTTGATTCGTATCATCGGGGATTTCGCTTCTGTGAAATCGGGCTCGGCAGGACCTAAATTGAAATCTTCTGCTTCTCGAGTCCCAGAAAAACGATGCAGTAAGAGCCTATTTTCTTCATACACATAAAGGTCCACACCATAGGCTTGCCCCCCTGCTATTGCAAGGTAATAGCTAATATTTGCTTTCTTGAAGTAGACAATGTCAAGCACTGAATTGGGTGAGGTTCTAGCGCTGTATAAGAAAAAGGGTTCTTTTAATGTGGCGCTTTGATCGAGCTCGACCTGTCCTGGACGGCCATACCGATAGTTCAACGTAGCGTAAGGTTCAGTCTTGCGATCGGCGCATAAAGAAACGACTTTGTCATTTTTTGTAGGACGCTTATTTTCTTTGGTCGTTTTTGCTGGAGTCATCCACGCATCAAGGATGGCGACTTCATTCGCATTGCAATGGGATGGTACTTCGGCATAGGATTTTGTCGTCAGGCTAAACAACAGCATGGCAGTAAGCTTGGCAACAGTTTTCTTAGTTTGATGTGGCTTTCCAGAAAAAGTAATTCGCATATCGAAAAATAGAATTTAAAAAGTTAGCGGATCGGGAGTGCGTAGCGAAGTGGTTGAGGTTGATCTAGTACAAGTGATAAGCGCAAAGGAAATGCGCATGAAAAACTCAAAAAAAACGAACAAAAAAAGGACACCACAGCAATTCAAAAGAGGTCAGCAGAATACACGATTGAGGCAGGCATCGGCACCATTTTTTTCTATCTTTGCACGAGTTCTTCGGATTGAGTGTGATATGACATGGTTCGCATCTGGCGTATTTTTTTACCATAAAGTATCGATCGATTTGCTCGAAAAATTGGAGCACGGCGGCACGCTCCCGAATTGGTGCGCATTTAAATCGAATAATAAATAAACACTGGTGCTAGATCGGATTTTGATCAACTGATGAGGATCGCATTAGTATTTGCTGTCGATTGCTTTGAACACGCCGTCATTCTTCATGTCTTTGAGTTTTGCGGTGAGTGTTTGAATCAGCTTGCTATCCATTTGCTTGTTGCAGGCTAGGTAGTAGTCGGAGGAATTAAAACTAAATAAGAGCACAACCTTATCGTCGAGTTGATTCTCCGCGATGACTTTTCGTCCGTGAGTATCACCCGCTGCGGCATATTCTAAGCGACCAAGTGCAAGATTTTTAAATGTGGTGCGTGACTCATTCGACGTAATCACGTGGAAGCCTTTTTCAGTGAGGTAGGGCACGGCAACGTTGCCCACTTCGGTGCCAATACTCGCTTGTTTAATGTCTTCCAGACGGTTCACCTTGCCGAGCTTTTCTGGGCTACCGAAAATGCTCCAATTACCGGTGGCGATTGGGCCTATCCATTGAAACCATGATTCACGTTCCTTGATCTTTGCCGTAGAAAATACGCAGGTGTCGGCGTTTTTTCTCGCCAGTTCTATCGCTCGATTCCAGCTCATCATATTCATCTGATAAGGTAACTGGGCCCGTTTAAAGAGTTCGTGCACCTTGTCGGCAGATTGCCCATAAATCGCGCCACCATCCTTGTCGGTGACATTTAATGGAAATAAGTACTCGGTTGTGATGTAGATCGTGGCCGGTTGATTTTGGGCTTGACTCACTCCGCAGAAACTAAGAAATGAAGCCGAAAGTAAGGCTATACCTGCATTACGAGGCAAACAGCGAAGGTACGTTATTGTTCTTTTCTTCACGAAGCCAAATCCAAGGGCTAATTCTTTTGATGATAATGAAAAAGGTCAAAATACCTACATCGTTAGAGTAGGTAGTTTGATCTTCAGAATAATTCATGCACTGCGAGGGGTCAAACGGAGTGTGGTTTGTAGGTGAGAAATTAAGCTTCTATCCGGCTGACGTAACCTTTTTTTACAAAAATTATGGGATTTACGCGTGAATATTTGCTTATGCCTAACATTGCAGCGGTATGCAAGTCTTGGCGTGAAATACGAATATGGTGAAGAAGGCTGAGCTTCTGTGCAAATGGTGATCGCCTGGCAACCAAACTTTGTGCATTAATTCTGCCGCCGTCGATTCAAGCGAATGAGCGGGACATTTTCAGCCTTCCGCCCAATATCAAAGCTAATTCGATTCCCTAAATAAGTAAGCGAAGCTGCGACTCACCGGCAATCGCTCAGTACTGTGTTTGATACTCACTTCCAAGCGTTCATTGTCAATGCGCTCGGCAGACTCGATCGCATGCGCATTGACAACGGTGCCCCGGTGAATTTGCCAAAAGATTTCTGGATCGAGAAGTTCGATGAGATCTTTTAACGCAGTGCGAATATAAGCCTCACCATCTTTGGTGACCACTCGGGTGTATTTTGTGTCGGATTGCAGAAACAAAATGTCGTTTAAGTGGATGAGACGAATTTGTTTGCCAACACTGGCGCGTAGCCATTTTGGTTTGCTCTTGGATTGTTGTGTGTTCTCTATCGAAGTGAGCGCAGCGCTTTGTTGTTCCGGTATTATCGCTGGAGTTTTGGCGGCGTTGGCGACCCGATTGACGAGACGCTTAACGGTCTGCTCAAGCCGTTCTAAGGTGACGGGTTTCAACAGGTAGTCGAGCGCCGCGTGTTCAAATGCTTGCAGCGCATGTTGATCGTAGGCTGTGACGAATACGATGTGGGATCGTCCTCGAATGCGTTCGGCAACAGCGAGGCCACTTAAACCTGGCATTTGGATGTCCAAGAAAACCACATCGGGCTCGTGTTCTAGCCACAGATCCCATGCATCATTCCCGTTTTCTGCGATGGCGACAATTTGTGCTTGAGGATAACACTGTTTTAATTGAGAAATCAGCCGCTCACGCATCATATCTTCGTCTTCAGCGATGAGTATCTTGAAAGCTGGGTAGTTTGAGTCTGTCATGTTTTTTCTTTTTTCGATAAATAATTTTAGATTACACAGGTAATACCAAGCGAGCGACAACGCCACGCGGCTCATTTTCTTCTAACTCGAGCTTGGCGTTTTCGGAATACATCAGCGCTAATCGATTACGAATATGTTCTAAACCTAAGCCACTCCCGATCACTTCACCGAATCCCACACCAGTGTCGCTGACGGTAATGATCACTTGGGTATCGACTTGCTCAACCATGATGCTGATATGACCGCCCTCGATTGAGGGTTCGATACCATGTTTGATCGCGTTCTCGACCAAGGTAAGCATCAGTGCAGACGGTAATCGAAATTGCTGAAGCTCGGGCGGGCAATTGATTTCATAACTTAAACGACGTGGTAAACGTTTCTGCATAATCTTCAAAAAGGCGTCGCAAGTTTTACAGTCATCTTGAAGTGTAATGGTGTCGGAACGCAAACTCGCCAACGTGGCGCGCAAGAATTGGATTAAGTCCGCGGTTAATGCGGCAGCTTGCGGTGCAGTCGGTTCAGCGAGATGTTGAACTAATCCCAAGGTATTGAACAAAAAATGCGGTTCGATTTGTGCTTTCAGTAATTGCAAGGTACTGCTAATTTCCAGTTGATTTGCTCGTTCGCGTTCTGCGTCATGGCGTGCAATGGTCTCGGCAATTGCTCTTCTAAGTAGGAAATTGTGAGTTAGAAACCAAGCAATGGCGATTAAGCTAAAAAGTAATTGTTTCGACATATCCCAAGGCGTAAACTTTTGACTTGGATTGTCGACCGAATTCCAACCTTGGATGAAACCGTTGACAAAATCACCGAGGCTAGAGATAAGATAAGTACATGCGGCTGCAAACACAAGTGCCAAGCTGAGGCGCAATAGACTTGTTCGTAACCAATTGGATGCACTATTGCGTTCTTGTTCAGGTAAGCTGATGCCAAATAGCAGGTAGCCAAGGCGAAAAAGTCGGTCACGGTTACTGTTGGGGTATATGTTCGTTTTCATAAGTTCTTACTCCAATGATACTGGGGCTAGCGTTGTCAAAGTAAATTGCAGGTAATTAACCTAGACCGAAGTATTGATGTAAGCAAGAATAGAGAAAATCCTGATGTGACGAATGAAGTCTTAATAGGCACGAGTGACGGTTTTGCATATTCATCGGGAGAAATATCAATCGAATATTGACTAGCGTCGGCAGAAGTAGACGA
>CALKVB010000532.1 GCA_937996605.1 uncultured Oxalobacteraceae bacterium
AAATAAAGTCTTGTTCGTGTTGGCTCCAATCATGACGATTATGCCTGCACTTGCAGCGTGGTCTGTTGTTCCTTTCGGCCCTGATGTTGTATTGGCTAACGTCAATGCTGGTTTGTTGTTGATCATGGCAATCACTTCCATGGAAGTGTACGGCATCATTATCGCGGGTTGGGCCTCTAACTCGAAGTATGCCTTCCTAGGTGCAATGCGCGCTTCGGCACAAATGGTTTCGTACGAAATCGCCATGGGCTTCGTATTGGTCATCGTCCTGATGGTTTCCGGTAGTTTGAATTTGACGGAAGTAGTTAATGGGCAAATGAAAGGCTATTTCGCTGATCACGGCTGGAATTTTTTGTCTTGGAACTGGTTACCTTTATTGCCGATGTTTGTGATTTATGTGATTTCCGGTATCGCTGAAACAAATCGTCATCCGTTTGACGTGGTTGAAGGTGAGTCTGAGATCGTTGCTGGTCACATGGTTGAATACTCCGGTATGTCGTTTGCGATGTTCTTCTTGGCTGAATACGCCAATATGATTTTGATTTCCGCTTTGGCTTCCATCATGTTCTTGGGCGGTTGGAATTCGCCGATTGGTCATGATGTACCCGTATTAGGTTTATTGGCTTACATTCCTGGTTGGATTTGGTTAGGTATCAAAACATTCGTAGTAGTGTCGATGTTTATTTGGGCACGTGCCTCTTTCCCACGCTATCGCTATGACCAAATTATGCGTTTGGGTTGGAAGGTGTTCATACCTTTGACATTGGTCTACTTAGTAATCGTGGCCGCTTGGATGCAAAGCGCTTGGAACATTTGGAAATAATCGACTCAGCTCAGCTTAGCTAAGAATAAATGGAAGCAAATAATGGAAGCGATTAAAGATTTTTTTGGCAGCCTCATGCTGCGTGAGCTGATTAAGGGCTTAGCCCTGACAGGCCGATATATGTTTGCGCGTAAGATCACGGTGCAATTTCCTGAAGAAAAAACACCACAGTCACCTCGTTTTCGTGGTTTGCACGCATTGCGTCGTTACCCTAACGGCGAAGAGCGCTGCATCGCTTGTAAATTGTGTGAGGCAGTGTGCCCAGCAATGGCGATCACGATCGAATCAGACCAACGTGAAGATGGCTCACGTCGTACTACTCGCTATGATATCGATCTGACTAAATGTATTTTCTGCGGCTTCTGTGAAGAGTCATGCCCAGTTGATTCAATCGTCGAAACCCACGTATTGGAATATCACGGCGAAAAACGCGGTGATTTGTATTTCACCAAAGAGATGTTACTCGCTGTTGGTGATCGTTACGAACCAGAAATCGCGGCAGCTCGACAAGCTGACGCAAAATACCGCTAGACTGGAAGAGCTTAGCTATGGATTTTACAACTGCTTTATTTTATGTGTTCGCTGCCATCTTGGTGTTGGCGGCGACGCAAGTGATCACTGCACGTAGCCCTGTGCATGCGGCCTTGTTTTTGGTGCTGTCTTTCTTCAGCGCTGCCGGTATTTGGTTGTTATTGAAAGCTGAATTCTTGGCCATCGTATTGGTATTGGTCTACGTCGGCGCGGTAATGGTCTTGTTCCTATTCGTCGTGATGATGCTCGACATTAATATGGATAAATTGCGCGAGGGATTCTGGGGTCGTTTGCCATTGGCAGCGATCGTGGGTCTCGTGATCGCCTTCGAAATGTCTGCGGTATTGTTGAAAGGTTTCTTGCGCCCAGACAATGCTGTGCCAGCAAACGCGGATTCAATCGGTAATACTAAATTTTTAGGTATTGAGATTTTTACCAAATACCTATTTGCATTTGAAGTCGCAGCAGCAATTTTGTTGTTGGCGATTGTGGCAGCAGTGGCGCTTACCTTACGTCGTCGTAAAGACAGCAAATACTTCGATCCAGCAGATGCTGTAAAAGTAAAACGTAACGATCGCGTACGTTTGGTCAATATGAAAGCTGAATCCGACCGCGCATCCGCCGGCGAAAAAGCTGCAGAGAATACAGGTGCATAAATGGCTTTGACCTTGACACATTTTTTGGTTTTAGGCGCGATTCTGTTTGCGATTTCTATCGTAGGCATTTTTATGAATCGCAAGAATATCATCGTCTTGTTGATGGCTATTGAATTGATGCTGTTGGCGGTGAATATGAATTTCATCGCGTTTTCGCACTATTTAGGTGATGCAGCAGGGCAGGTTTTTGTCTTCTTTATTTTGACTGTGGCAGCGGCGGAGTCAGCAATTGGTTTGGCGATTCTGGTGGTGATGTTCCGTAATTTGGACACGATCAATGTGGAAGATCTGGGTACATTGAAGGGCTAATGTTACTGAATCATTTCGGTAAGTAGTTACTTTGATGTATTGGAAATTAGAGAATTAAGATAACAAAGGGTCGATATGGCGGGGCAACTTAACCCACATTTATTACTGGCAGTACCACTCGCACCGCTAGCTGGTGCCGCGATCGCGGGTCTGTTAGGTACAAAGTTCTTTGGTAACCTGGTTGGTCGTAAGGTGTCGCACACAGCGACTATCCTCGGCGTCTTGGTCGCTTTCGTATTGTCGTGTATGACGTTATCAGAAGTGATTGATGGCGCTAAATACAATGCGACCTTGTATCAATGGATGAATGTCGGTGGCATGAAACTGGAAGTTGGTTTCTTAGTTGATAGCCTCACCGCGATGATGATGTGCGTTGTGACTTTTGTTTCACTGATGGTGCATATCTATACGATTGGCTACATGGCTGAAGATGAAGGTTACAACGGTTTCTTCGCATACATTTCCTTATTTACCTTCTCCATGTTGATGCTGGTCATGAGTAACAACTTCTTGCAGTTGTTCTTTG
>CALKVB010000533.1 GCA_937996605.1 uncultured Oxalobacteraceae bacterium
TCGTCGCCTTAAAGCGTTCGCCAATTTTGTTGTTGAACAAGACTAATGGCTGGCACATCGCAACTAAATCATCAAATTTTGGTGCAATACCATGACAGTTACTAAATAGCCCAAAGTAATGTCGTGAAAGTCGGTTAATTAAGAGTTCATCTCTCAAGATTGAATAAACATGTAAGTTCTCGCTGCACGAATCATTTTTTTCTTCTAACACCGACTCGAATCGTAAGCCTAGTCGTTGTAGCAATTTGATCGAATTAATATTTTCAGGCATTACGGTTGCGTAGATGCGTTGATCATGGCATTGATCAATCACATGTTCTAACATTGCATGGCTGGCTTCTCGTGCATAACCCAAGCCACTATAGCGTGGCAGAAATGCGAAGCCGATATCATGAAACGCAAGATATTCTCGTTTAATCAAACTGACGATGCCGATTGCTTGATCGGTATGAATTAGATTTACGACCCAGTAAGAAATCGCTTCATTTTCTTGCACGGTTTGAATATAACGCAACGAATCACTCAAGCTGCGCACTTGGCGATCACCTATGTAATTCAAGAAACCCTGAGTATTCAAAAGTTCCAAGATGAAAGATGCATCGCTCACCTCAAGTTCGCGCATATAAAGGTTTTCACTAGAAAACATTCAAGTTCCTTTTATAAGTATTCCGAAAATGCCTTAGAAGAAAAACTACTAGTGTATTTAAATAGCTCATTCGTCGCATGTAAAAAACTGCTATGACATGTATAAATCAAGCATAGGGTAGTCTTGATATTCAGAGGCGACTAAATTGCGCTTACTCAACTGAAATTAATGCGCAAATCAGATCGTATGTTTGGCATTCACACTATCGCATTAATAACTTTTTTAATTGCCTTAACTTGACATATGCGCACGCCGAAACGCACTAGGTGAAGTGCCAAAACGCTTAGTGAAAGCGCGAGATAAATGACTCGCATCATGAAATCCTAATTCCATCGCCAACTCAGTAATTGCAGTTCGCGTTTCGGTTAATCGTCTCAGCACAATATCGAGGCGCCTCTCCAAAATATAGCGGTGTGGTGTTTGTCCAAAGACGGCAGAAAATTCTCGTGTAAAGTGCGAGATACTCATGTTAGAACGCGCGGCAAGTTCCGAAAGGGTGAGTTCATCGCTTAAATTTTTTTCTAAATAATCTAAGGCGTTATGCAACCGAGAATAGGTACTACGTAATGGATCACGTGTATATTGAGGAATTGGCACTAATTCGCTGTATTCAGCGACCAGGTAGGCTGCCAAAGAAAGTGCGAGGTGGTCGCATGACAGAACCGCAAGTTGGCTACGACGAGATTGCGCATAGAGAAGCTGTTCAATAGCATGTAAGACAAAATAATCTTGCCGATAGCTCGTGTCAGAAAGTCTTACAGACCGGGCTAAAGATTTAGGTTGTTCTTGCGCGTACGAAGCATTCAACGTTCTGCTCTCAGATTTCAGCCCAAGTGGAGAAAATTCTTTCGAACGCTCTCGACAAAGTGCTTCAATTAGTTGGTGTGGCAAGAATACGTTCACTATATCGCAACTACTATCTAGACTCCATTCACTCTCTGAGCCTGGAGGACATATGCGAAAACTCCCTGCCGCTAGTTCACCAGTCCATACAAGCCCCCCATCACTCCAAATACTAGTTGTTAGTGGAGCCAACAACAAAGACAAACGGTATTCGTTTGCAAGCGAGGATGCTTTATGAATCTTTGAACTAGCGCGATCAATCTGCCAGCGCAAAAGTGATACCCGTGATTGCGGAAGCGCAGGCAATACCATTGAAGGCATTACTCCTAAATTAATTTCCGTCAACCATTGTTGCACTGTAGTAGAACCAATTGGTGAGTTTCCCCGCATACACTTGCTCATTTCATCAAGTTTACTTTATAAATATACTAATCCAATTGATCTTGATCGGCTAGGTAAAAGTCATCTTAAAGCTCAAAGAAAGCTGCACAACAATTAGAAGTTAGCGCATTCTCCAAACTCTAACAATTTGTTTTCCATCAAATGCTAAAAGAGAGAAACAGTAAATTGAGGTCAGTGTTTTGACAATCTGATGAATGTTAATTTGAATCCGTTTCTATCAGAAGCCACTAATGAACTGAGTTTTCCTCTTTTTCGCGCATAAGTTGACAGCGATGACGGTACAAAAGAATCCCAATCCCTCAACGCATAGAACAAATCGAAATAATAGACTGCACTATAGGATGCACGCGCCTTGTGGGAATTGCTTAGTTGAAC
>CALKVB010000534.1 GCA_937996605.1 uncultured Oxalobacteraceae bacterium
CGGCACCATGGCAATGCCGCCCAGAGCTGGATGCAAAATGGGGCCTCCAGCAGATAAGGCGTAAGCGGTGGAGCCGGTTGGTGTCGATACGATTAAACCATCTGAGCGCTGATTGTACATAAAGTGATCATCAACATCGACTCGTAGTTCTATCATGCCAGAACCCGCCCCGCGAGATAGGACGATGTCATTAAAGGCGACGCCGCTAAAGATTTGTTCACCATCGCGCACCACAATCGCCTGTAAAAGGCAACGTTGCTCTTCAATGTGTTTGCCCCCTAAAATTTCACCGACAGCTGCAATCATTTGATCACGAGGGATATCAGTAATAAAGCCCAAGCGACCTTGGTTAATGCCGATTAAAGGTACGTCGTACGGGGCAAGTTGACGAGCGATGCCTAGCATAGTGCCATCACCACCAAGAACAATAGCAACATCCGCATGCCTACCGATATCTGCGACTGACATCGCGTTATAAGCCATCAAGTCGAGATTATGTGCAGAATCGTGATCAAAAACGATAGTGTGTCCGGCATCAGTGAGGAAATGTGCGAGTTCGGTGAGTGACTCACTCATGCCTAGCGCATTATATTTTCCAATCAGGGCGATGGTTTTGCCGGAACTCGTCATATTGTCTGTGAAATAGTGCAGAAGGCCTTAGATTACACCATTTTTGCCACGGTGCCTGCGGGAAGTTCTGCGAAGTGATTGCAAATCCGCCGAAAACGCGTCGGCTGTTGTTGCCAAGTGCAGTCGGGTCTGAAAAATTGGTTTATATGCTCGGTGTCGAGGTCGGTAAAAAATAATAAAACTCGGGGTTCTTGGTGTATCCCAGAGTTTCATACAAGGCTTGAGCATGGGTGTTGTCATGTGCGGTTTCAAGAAATAGTCCCTTGGCGCCATCTTCGGTGGCAAAAGCTTTTGCTTGATTCATCAAGGCAATTGCCACACCACGTCGCCTTGCCTCCGGCGCGACAAATAGATCATTGAGTATCCAAAGGCGCTGGGCTGAGACGGAAGAAAAGCTAGGATAGAGTTGCACGAAACCTAAACCTGCTGTGGTGGCAGTTGTTGCGGTTGATTCGGTTGCGAGGAAAATGACTGATTCCTGTTTAAGTATTCGTTGTTGCAGAAAGCGTTTTGCTAATTCCATGTCGGACGCTTGCTCATAAAAAACACGATAGGCATCAAATAAAGGCGCAAGCAAATACAGTTCGTTAATGGTGGCTCGTTCAATTTGAATGGACATAATTCTGGCTTAATTTATTGGGGTGAAATAATCGTTTATATGCTAAGCATTGAATTGAGGATTGCATCACATGCTTGGTGATGCATAACTATAAACGAGCTTATAATGGAAGAAAACTCACTCCCTATTTTATGCCTCATATTGCTATCGCCGGTGGCGGCATTGCTGGGCTCGCCACCGCCATTCATTTGACTCGTCTTGGTGAATCGGTCTCAGTCTATGAACAAGTCCTTGATCCAACGCCCGTCGGTGCAGGTTTATTGTTGCAACCGAGTGGCCAGGCGATGTTGGAAGAGTTGAATTTACTCGATAAAGTAAAAGCAAAGGCAGCACGTGTTGATAGCCTAGAGGGATATTCTGGTGGCTGGAAATCCTTAGATTTACATTACAAACGAATACATGCTGAATGGCATGGTCTAGGAATACATCGAGCGAGCCTGCATCAGATCTTGTGGCAGTGTGCGATTGAACTTGGCGTGCCAATTCATCTCGGTCAGGGAATTACGACTTTCGAGCAAGATGAACAAGGCGTTTTCTTTCGTGTTAGCGATGCAGGAGGTGTAAAACCGGGTGATAGACACGATGATCTCGGTGATCAGGGTGGACACACTGATCGCGCGGATGCTTTAATTATCGCAAATGGCACACGATCGCAGTTAAGAGCTCAACTGCCGATTCCGCAAGTGCATAAGCCTTATCCTTGGGGTGCATTCTGGACTGTCTTGGACAAAGATGATTGGCCCTTTCCTCACATTTTGATGCAACGCTACCGCAGTGCACGCGTGATGCTCGGTGTGCTGCCGACAGGGATTAATCCTCTAACTGGGCAGCAATGTTATTCCTTATTTTGGAGTCTACCGAAAACCGCTTTTGGGGAATATCAGATGCAGGGGATGCAAGGCCTGATCCAGCGCATCGCACCCATCTGGCCTGAGGTCGCGCAGTGGTTATCGATGGCGCCGAAGACGCCCATTGCAATCGCTGAATACGCTGATGTGCGTTTGCGACAGTATCATCATCAACGAGTATTGGTGATGGGGGACGCCGCACATGCGATGAGTCCGCAATTAGGGCAGGGTGCCAATATGGCGCTGATTGATGCCTCGATTTTGGCTAAATCATGGTCCGCGCATAAGGAGCATAAGTCGAATCGTATGAATGTAGCGGATGTGACAGATACTTTCGCGCAGTTCAGTCAGAGAAGACGTAAGCAAATCGCTTACTATCAAATGGCGAGTAAATTGATGACGCCTTTGTATCAATCGAATTACCCCATCGGCTGGTTGCGCGACATCGGCACGAGTATTGGTCATCGAATACCTGCTGTGTATCGACAATATTTGTTGACACTCTGTGGCGCAAAGCAAGGTATATTAGATTTTGGTGCTCGGATCGAAGATCTGTAACACGCCATATTACGACCCAATTAAATTTAGAGAGATTCGAGTTGATCACGATGTCCATAAAAGCAATCATATTTGACCTCGACGATACCTTGTGGCCCTTGCGCTCATTGATCTCGCGCGCTGAAATGGCCTTATTTACGTGGTTACTTGAGCGAGTTCCTGTGATAGGTGATCATCATACGGTCGATAGTTTGCGTGAGCGTCGTATGGCAATGATTCCCACAGACCCACGATTTAGCTATGACCTTTGGGCGCTGCGTCACACCGCACTAGCGCAGCTACTGGATGAGTTTCAGGCCGACGCTAAACTCGCTGACGAAGGCATGCAAGTTTTCGCCTATGCGCGAAATCAAGTTGAAATGTTTGAAGATGTTGCTCCCGCTTTGGCTTCGCTTCAGCAAGATTATGCATTGGCGACGATTTCGAATGGCTTTGCGGATTTGCAGGCGATAGGGTTGGCGCCGTATTTTAAGTTTTCACTAGCGGCACATGAATTTGGATGTGCGAAACCTGATCCGCGTATCTTTCAAGCGGCAATCGAAAAACTGCAATTGTCCCCACATGAAGTGATGTACGTTGGTGATGATTTGCGACTCGATGTGGCGGGAGCGCAAGCGGTGGGTATGCGCGCAGCTTGGATGAATCGGTATAAAATGCAATTGCATGAAACGCCACACCCAGAAATTACGCCTGATCTCATTGTGCATGATTTACATCAATTGAAATCGGCACTTTAGCGACAATATCAGAGTTATCTGCACAAAAAACGATGCGTTTCGACAACGGCTAGCCTACAATAAAAATCATGCATTTAGATAAGCGCGCACAAACACTATTAAAAGCACTGGTGGAACGGTATATCGCCGATGGTCAACCAGTGGGTTCTCGAGAATTATCGAAAATCTCGGGCTTGGAATTGTCTGCAGCGACAATTCGCAACGTCATGGCTGACCTCGAAGAAATGGGCTTCGTCGCGAGCCCTCATACCTCCGCTGGACGCGTACCAACGCCGCGCGGGTATCGGGTTTTCGTCGACCAATTGCTGACTGTGCAGGATATCGATGAGAGTCTGTTGCAAAGTGCATTAGGTCAGAATCTGCAGTCCTCTATTATCACAGGTTCGCCGCAAAAGATTATTGCGAACGCAGCCCAAGTTCTGTCTTCATTGTCGCAGTTTGCCGGCGTGGTGATGAGTGCTCGTCAAGAGTCGATATTTAAGCAGGTCGAATTTTTGCGTCTGTCTGAAAAACGCATTTTGTTGGTGATCGTCGCGCCAAATGATGAAGTTCATAATCGCTTATTGTTGACTGATGTTGATTATTCCCCAACCCAATTGGTGCAGGCAGCAAATTATTTGAATCAGCATTTTGCGGGACAAAGTTTTGATCAGGCGAGACTCAGTATTAACCACGAATTACGAGAATTACAAAGTGATATGAATCGTTTGATGCGGGTAGCTTTGGATGCTGGCAGCGAGGCGATGGCTGAGAATGCCGATGACATGGTGATCTCGGGTGAACGAAATCTACTGAATGTGAGTGAATTGTCATCGAATATGACGTCTTTACGCAGAATGTTTGATCTATTCGAACAAAAAAGTGGTTTAATGCAACTATTAGATGTTTCCAGTAATGCCTCTGGTGTGAGAATATTTATTGGTGGCGAATCCCAGTTGGTACCAATGGAAGAAATGAGCGTAGTGACCGCGCCTTATGAAGTGAATGGCACGGTGGTTGGTACGCTGGGTGTTATTGGACCTACACGTATGGCGTATGAACGTGTAATTCCGATTGTTGATATCACGGCGAAATTGTTATCGAATGCTCTGAACCACTAGTCGCTGTAAGCGGCTTCATAAGGTCGGAGTGGCTCGAATTAGTGCGTTTTTATTAGATCAGGGACCGATAGGATTATGGCAGAGAACAAAGACATCTCGGTGCTCATAGTGGATGACAACGATATGACGCGTGAAACATTACGCGTTATTTTGCGACATGAAGTGTACAACGTCGTTGGTGAAGCGCTAGATGGTGACAGTGCTTTGGAGATGGCCACGCGTCTTAAGCCAGATATTATTTTACTCGATGTGGTGATGCCGAAAGTGAGTGGCATCGAAGCTTTAAAAAGTATCCGGATGGTGATGCCAAACGTGATGATTTTAATGGTCACGGCCAATAAAGATCAAGATACCGTCTCTGAGGCTGTGAAAAGTGGCATTAGTGGTTACATCATTAAACCGTTTAATGCGAAAAAGGTCTTAGACACCGTTCAGGCAGTCGCGACCAAGGTTAGGGCAGCAAGAGCGCAGGCAGCAGCTAGCTAGGCTTAGGTACCCGCGTCTTGCGCTTATGCTATTGCTGATATTTACGGATTATTTTGTTTTGCGATGTTCGCAATTGGCTTTGGTGCAATTCCCATACAAGGCCAAGGCGTGCTCTGCTATCTTGAAACCGCGCTCGTCGGCGATATCGTGTTGGCGTTTCTCGATTTGTTCATCAAAAAATTCTTCTACTTTGCCACAATCCAAGCAAACCAAATGGTCATGATGCGATCCTTCGTTTAATTCGAAAATCGCTTTACCCGTCTCAAAATGATTGCGATGCAAAAGGCCAGCTTGTTCAAACTGGGTCAACACGCGATACACCGTCGCCAAGCCGACATCCATATTTTCAGTCAAAAGAATCTTGTACACGTCTTCAGCAGTCAAATGACGTACTGCACTGTTTTGGAAAATTTCCAAGATTTTCAGACGTGGCAAGGTCGCTTTCAGGCCGCTGGCTTTGAGATCTGGAGAGTTATTTGTCATGTTTTCAGTCAAAGTAAGGCTAAGTGCTTTATGATATAGGGTTTTAAAGCTTGGTAAATATTTTCGATATGTTATCTGATCTGTAGCGCTTCGACAGATTTACCATAAAAAAACTGAGGTTTTCCATGTCATTGTTTTCCTTGAAAAAATCCCATAGCAAATTGGTAAGCATGTTGCTGTTGCCATTCGCAGTAGCTGTAAGTGGCTGCGCAAGTACTAGTGCTCCAACCGCAAATGCAACGAATGCGGCGACTGATACGAATAGCACACAAATTATCAAGCCAACTGGTTTGGATCGTCTGTTTGGCTTCATCACGCCCTATCGCATCACAGTCC
>CALKVB010000535.1 GCA_937996605.1 uncultured Oxalobacteraceae bacterium
CACTGTCATACAAACCTCCCCAAAGTTCCATGGCTGAGAATTTTTTTGGAAAATGACAATAGAATTGGCTTCAATCGGCTGGTAATGCAAAACCATAAATGTATTGCGAGTCGATTCTTTTGATTATACACAACCAGGTGATACTAGGAAGGCAAGGTATAGGACGGATACAAACGCGTAGGATTTGCACCTCTCCGCAGAAGCAATTCTACCACGTCTTTGTGACCCATTGCAGAAGCACTAAACAATGGAAAGTCATTCCGCGCATGCAAATCTGCACCTCGATCCAACAACAATTCCACCACGTCTTTGTGACCGTTCTCGGCAGCCCATCGCAACGCCATATCGTCTCGGGCATGCACGTCTGCACCTCGATCCAACAGCAATTCCACCGCATCTTTGTGACCGTTCGCGGCAGCCCGCTGTAGTGCGTGGTCATCTCCAACATGCAATTCGGCACCTCGTTGCAATAGTAATTCTACCACCTGTTTGTGGCCGTTCGATGCAGCCCGACACAGAGCATCATCTTCGTTGGCGTGCAAGTTGGCACCTCGATCCAACAGTAACTCCACCACCTCTTTGTGACCGTTCGCGGCAGCTCCCTGTAGTGCGTAGTCGTCTTCAGCATGAATGCTGGCACCTCGTTGCAATAGTAATTCTACCACCTCTTTGTGACCGTTCGCGGCAGCCCGCTGTAGTGCCCAGTCGTTGCCAGCATGAATGTCGAAGCCTTGATCTATCAACATGGCCACGACCTCACGATTTCCCACAGAACACGCCCGATACATCAAGTCGTAAAGGCTGTCCACCATGCCACGGTCAAGCAAAAATTCGACATGCTTTGCATCACTTCGAGCCACTTTTTCAATGTCGTTCGCGTTAAAAAGCAAATCCAGCAAAGGTGAATTCATCCGATTGCGCTCGTTTTCGCTAATCTGAGCCAAAATGACATTGACTTCCTCCCGAGTACGACATTTCTCAATCTGTTGGAGTCGTGCAAACATGGGATCTTGGTTCACGAACTCTGTGCCATCAACCGCCACAGACAACACACTGTCATACAAACCTCCCCAAAGTTCCATGGTTTTATACTTTTGAGAAAATGAGAATAGTATTGGATTCAATCCGCTGATAATGCAAAACCATCATTTTTCCAAAAGTCAAATATCCAACACTCAAATGTCGCATCTCAACCCCAAAAGTCAGCTGCAAGAATGGTGCCAAAAGCATCACTTGCCCGTTCCCAAGTACACCACCATCCAGATCAAACGTGCTCCATGTGTGTTCCGGTCTTCACTCGAACTCTGGTCTGACCAATTTGGCAAGCTGGTGGTTTCTGGCGACGAAGCACCACGAAAAGTCCAAGCCGAACAATCGGCTGCCCAAAAAGCATGGGAACAAATGGTCGATTCGTCATGGCGGGGCGAGGTTTTGCAAGAAGCGATTCTGCACTGCAAAAACCTGCTCTTGTCTGGGGATTTCGGAAATCCATTCGATAGTGTCCGCACGATTCAGGATTTTGTTGGTATGCCCTATCGAAAACAAGTCATTGTAGCAGCTCAAAAGCTCTTGGAAGACGAACAAAAAACGCACTGATCCTTTGTAAAGAAACAATACATGAAAGTCAATATCATTTACATTCGGCATGGATTTTCCTGTGCCAATAGTGTACAATATTTGGGAGGTTTTTTCCAACAACTTCATCGACTGGTGATGTTGGATCCGGAATTGACTCACTATGCCAAACAACAAATCACCAAACATCGAGACCAACTGAAACAGTCACTACACGTGGATATTGTGTGCAGCTCTACCATGATTCGAGCCATTCAAACCGCAGCATACTTGTTTCCCAAACGGAAAATCTCGATTCTCCCCTACATCAAAGAGAAGGGTCGAACCGCCGGAAACATTCCCGCGCCTTGGAAAGAACAGATGAAGAAACTCACCAAAACCCAGCGTGAGCTTCTGAATCCGGAATGGAGCCAACATCAAGGCCGTGCAGTCACCGATCATCAATCGTTCATGACGTGGCTCGCCCAACACTTGCCCGATCTGCTCCAACACCATCATGTGTCGAAACATCGAAAAGAAGTCACGATTGCTATCGTCATGCATTCACGCTACATGCAAAAGTCATTAACCAAAGGAATTCTACCCAAAAACGTACAAGGCTTTCTATTTCAATACGATTGGCAACTGGGTCATCCTAAATTGGAACACGAACGAATGGTTGGCGTCGTAGTTGACGGATTTGAAACACCAGACAAGGAAACATTTCGAAAGGCCAAAGGAGATCGCAATTGCCCCACGCATGTGTGAGAATCACACATACGATTTCAAGTCCACGTTGCTGACGTCGGCTACACACACAAAAACCGACGGTTGATCGATGAATTCTTGAACCAAAAAGACACCATGGTTGGCAACATACACATGGGTAAACTCATGATGAATCGCAAACATGGTTTGGGCTCGTTTCCAATAAGTCAAGAAATAAGTGCAGCGCAACGCAGTCTTGGGAGCATGTACCACATCTGACGCAGCAGGATGAATGTCAAACTCGACCGCGGCGCCACAATCACCCATTAATGCAAAGGTCACCACCAATGGATCGGTCACCACGCGAATACTTGCCACACCCCCATGCAAACCCGATGCCACACATTGATGGTTCACAATCCGATTCAGCTCCGCATTCGACAAACGAATGTGAAGATAATCATGACCATCAAAGAACTTGGAAACTTGCAGCGGATAAAACTTACGCAATCGATGTTCCGTCGAAGCAATAGGTATCACTGCATCTCGAGTTTTCAACTTGAGAATCAACGGCTCATCGTCTGTCGATAAAAAGACCACTGTCTGCTTTGATCGGGCCAGTTTTTTCAACTCAAAGGCTAACTGATCCATGTGAATTTTGGCTTGCCATCCTTGGTCCACAGCCAATCGCACGTATTGAAACGTTCTCTCGGGAATGCGGCACTCCACGGCACAAAAGCTTTCCGAATCTGTAATGTCAATGTACATTCCGTTCTTTCGAACTTTTAGTAGCGCCGTATCCGAATGATTGGCCAATAACTCGCATGTTTTTGACAAGCGCTGCAGTCGCTTCACTTGCGACACACATGCTTCGAAAAGTACAGACATGTTTTTATTGCATCAGGTAGACCCTGTCACCACTGTTTCAAACGCGTATTTGCCTTTCCACCGCTATCCTTCGGCGCTGCCACTGAATGGACCGAAGTCCATCGTCCACAATCAATGAGGTCCACGCTGAGTCATCTTCTTCTCCAAATGGACACCGACAGGCGTTGGAGCAATGCCTCCATGCCTCCATTGCATTCCATGCCACAAAGTTCCATGCAGCGGCGTAATAGGCCAAAAAGACAAGAAACGCTCGCCGAGGCGGGAGAACCAATCCATGCATACTTTTCAAAACAAACATCAAACTCGAGGATGTGTCTTCCCACGTTTGACGACGCAACAGTCGATTCAATACGCGAAATAAGACAAAGAGCTCCTTCAATGTGCCATGTTTGGCAAAGTGTAGAAACAATTGCTTCATGTTTTGGAAACGCCACATCATGTGAAGGCACTCGTTCCCAGTCGACCACTGACCAGGTGTCAGCAGATTTGGATGTTGCAGCAAATCCACCAACGCACGAAAAAAATTCTGCATCACGACATTGTTGTGTCGACTCAGCACAACCATATGAGATAGATTGGGCTGGCGCTTGATCCACTCTTCGTCAAAGGTAGTAAAAGGGGGTCGCACACAAGGCATCACTTTCAACTCCGCATCTTCCTTCAATGATTCCCATGGTTGCATCGTCCGGAACAGTTGCCGCATGGGAACCAACGCCTCTTCTGCATTCACCGTCACAACATCACCCTTGCGCTCCGCATCCGTTGGTGCATAACGATATTCGGGTGGGCAAGAAAACATACAGCGCGGAGTGTCCAACAAATTCAGCAAACGCTGCAATTGAAGCAAAGGTCGCGTCTGACGAAACATTTGCAAAGCCTGGTCGGGATCCTCATACGCCGTCAAGTTTCGATGTACAAACATTTCAGCAATCAGCTTCTCTTGCGTCTCACGCTCCAATATCGAAACGTCCATTGTGCTTGGCAGAGCATCCACATCCGATTCGAGTCGATGTTTTCCGTGTTGCATTCTTCGGTACCAAAATCAACGACACAGTTCCGACCGTCAGCGCGAGAAACAATAGAAAAATGAACGAAACCATGGCTGATGTACGTTTTTTTAATGACCATTTCCAAATATAAACTCTATGCCCAAGATCGCCATTGGAGAAGTGGCCACCTCGTTGATTCTTCCCAAACATCGACCCGTGTACCTAGACGTATCAGATGAATTTCTTCAACAATTGCGAAAGTCACCGAAGAAGATGCCCTACGGATACGCTTGGGGTAAACCCGCACTTTTGCAAGAAGGCGAATACGTCGGTCAACACGGCAATGATGTTGCACTCACGGGAATACTAGATGTTACGGGAATCACATCCACCGAATACAAGACCATCACCGATTACGATCGTTGGAGATCCATTTACGAAACGAAAAAGCGATGGAAACGCTGGAACGATCGGTCGTGTTTGAAAAGAGTCCAAAAAGAGATTTCTCCCAGAATCATCTTTCTCGGAGAAAACTATGGGGGCGACGTGGGAACCGAAGTCTTGGTCCGTCGAAACAGCAAAGGCGTCGTTGAAGCGCTCGTCCTCCTCTCGTCCCAGTGCCAGGAAAATGCAAAATGGGCAGAGCTCTTGCAGTTGATCAAGCAACGCACCATGATGGAAAAGAAGGATCATTAAGAGATTTTCAATCTCGCATTCAGATCGGTAGATCTTTAAGAGATTTTTCAATCTCTACCGAGAACCGATAGGTTCTCTAAGAGATTCTTTGATCGAAAAGTCAAACTTATCTGAAAGTCGAATGCTGACGAACTTGCATGAAAGTCTTTCCAATAAGCACATCATCATGCAAACCACCTCACTTAAATAAATCAGAACCAATGAACAATATTCGTCGTACGTTTCGCAAGAGAGTTAGAGAAAAAGAGTTATATTTCAACATTCTAGCTGCAAGCATTGGCGTGTCTCCAACGATCATCGGGGTGGAAATTTCGTTCCCCAAAACATGGTGGGAGAATTTGCCAAGACATGAACCGGTGTACCACATAGTAACGCAGCTTTATCCAACTGTATTGGTCGATGTGCATGATAAACGCAAGTACATGCCAGATGTTCAACGCTTAGTGTCAACATTACACATCAACGGAGTAAAGCACGGAGATTTGTCTGAAGACAACGTTGTGGTAAACGAGGCAACGGGCGAGTGTCGGTTGATCGATTTCGGACATTCGTCGTTTCTAAGCTACAAGACGAAGAAGAAGAACAAAGAATGTGAGAAGGAACTCCGTGAGGTAGCATTCTTTTGCGGGTAACACATTCGGTTTACGTTTTGTATTGAGGACTTTCATGGACTTCGAAAGCTTTTCCATATCGTCCTTGTCGAAGTCATCCTTTTTCACCAAATCGGTTCTCTTCGTAATACACTGCTCATATTTAAGGAACAGGTAGCCTTTGATGAATCCAAGCCAATACAAGATTTCGTTCGTAAGACGCTCCACTTGAATATAACCCCCATCATCGTTTGATGCACAGCCTCGAAGGGCGATAGACAGCGCGGATAGCTGGTCGCGCACGTTATTCGTTATCGCATCACCTTGAGGCCATTGTTGAAGGGAAGAACGAACCCGCTCCCGCAACAAGATCTTTGCGTTCGAATTCAAAACCCCTCGCTTGATACGACCGAGGCCAATGATGTCGACGCGTAAAATGTCGACGATTTCAATCAGTTGCAAAAGCGCAGCGATATCGAGCCCCTTTTCCGTTTTAGCGTCAGCCATGTTACCAAATGGAATCCCCGACGAACAATCTGGTTTTTATACAACCAGAACATTTTGCGGTACCGCATTCTAGTCTAATTGGATCAAAATCGCAATAGTATTGAAATTCGACTTGTTAATTACTTTGAGCATGGAAGAGCTTGACTTTTACATGATTTTTTAAAGTGCCGACGCACCAGAAAGCACTAACAATCAAAGATGTCTCCCAAAATAAACACGACATGCAAACCACGTGTGATTCATGTTCCAGTCGGGTATCCATTCTGGATTGCTTTGACGACATCCGAACCGGGGAACGACTCTGCCCGGAATGTCGACCTTTGAACCAAAACTCCTGGTTCACTCGATTCGACGAAGACGATGAAACAATCTCAGAGGCCTTCTGGAGTGAAGACGAAGATGACGTAGAAGTTACACTAGAAAGCGATTGGGAGCGTCCCTCCATTTATGAAACGGATCCAGAGGATGTCGATCTCGAAGAGGATGAATCATGAAAATCATTCCCCCTCACTGCCAAGCAGGTTTCGGCTGCGGTCTTGTATACCAAGTATTTGTAATAGAGATACAACAATACGATCAAGACGCAACATAGGACAAACACCAAAGCATACATCGGCGCAGTGGAGCTATGGCTCATCACCCTTTTCTTGTTGATCTCCTCTTTCAGGAAGATCACGAAAGAATCCGGTCGAACAAGTTCAGTGGTCCGTCCTCCAATGAACGCGGCGGAAGATGAACCACAGGTGCTGCGTCCGGCTGTGCTTGCGTCACATCTTCTTGGTTGCGGTTCAAAATATGTTCCAAGGCTTGCAGCGAGCTTTCCACCAATTGATGATTGTTCAACACAGCTGCAGAGAGAAACACCGGACCCACAAAGGATTGCACCCGAGGAGGTTCCACTTGCATCGTCATCTGTCGATCAATCATACCATGGTATTCGGCAAGAGACACACCCAAATACAACAAGGCTCGGGAAGGCGCGGTGTGCACATCGCCATACATATTGAACAGATGTGTCAACAAGTCGTAATTGTTAGGAATGTCCACCACCGTTCGTTTCATACATTCCAATCGACAATGCGGCAATTGATTGCATTCATAAGTTCCAATCTCGTCGACTCGGGTCGGATAAAAGTAAATGCGTTGAGGAATAGGACGATTGCAATTGTAACAATGGATTCTTCCTTGACAGTTTTGCACCAGATCTTCCGTATATCGATCCGCCGAAAGAACCAAGTAGAAATGTGTGCCCAAGCTTCCCGCACCATCCACCGTGAATTGCTTCACCACTGTTTCCGACGTGTAAATGGTCGAACGCGGAACTTCCGTCATGATCGGCAATCTCTCACCATATCACTTCCTTGGACTTCACGTGCCAAAACACGTGGAACCAAAATGCAGCACAGTGGCTCACGCACCCTAAACAAAGAAGGCATCCAGTATGCATAACAAACTGAAAGGTGAAGGATCCACTCGATGGACCGAACATCTCCGCAAGTTGCGAGAACAATTGTCCTCCGTTCAAGGCACCGATTTTTCGGCCGAGCTTCGACGCAAAGTCTTTCGCAAACAAATTGACGAGCTCGAACAATCTCAGTTGATTCACCAGTCCGTCGAGTCCTTGGAACGCCAATACAAAGACAAAGATGCTCCTATGGAACCCATGGTCATCAAACCGACCCAAACTGTGCCCCTGGATCCCAGACTTCACCCATCCTCCATTCAACCTCCCAAACATTTGAAACGCCGCGCCCTTGCCCAATGGCGCATGCAACGAACCTTTCAAAAACGGCTCGAAATGCTGACCCATGAAACGCCCCAAGATGCCTTGACTCACCGCGTCAATGATATTGATACATGCGGCAAATGCGGGGCCGAACGGTTCGTGGACAAGGAATCTTCCACACGAACCTGTTCCAATCCAGCCTGTGGTGACACGATGAATTTCGCATCTTACATTATTGAAAACAAGGACAATGAGTTTGCCAACGAACACGAAGTGTCCAAACACCAAAACCTGGAACATTTGAAACGCTTCACCGAACAATACGAACGCGGTCATCGCCAAGCACCGCACGAAATCCTCAGCAAGTTGGCCACACTTTACAACAAGATTCACTTTCACGATGCATCCAAAGTTCAACCGTGCCGTACCAATCTCCTGCTCAAGCAATGTCGCGACATTCCCAAAACCTTTCGTCGGGCCAGCGACCGTTTGTCCAAAGAACTACGCGCCGAATCCATTCCCGAATACAGTCCGCAACAAATCAACCAATTGTTGGAACAACGCAAACGCCTACGCCTTCCCGACGACCAAGCTTCAGCTGAGGAACCCAAACAAAAGAAATCATTCAACAACCAGATCTTTGTACGTTTATTGTCCAGAGCCAATGGCAACGAAGCCGGACGTTTGCACTTTAACGCCAAAACCAATCGCATTCACATGCAACGAGTCGCTACATTGGAAAAGGAATGCGAAGCCGTCAAGGAAAAACAAGTCGATCTCGACGGATTCTCTTGGACCTTGCACCCTTCGACGTAATCTTGCGAAACAATTTATGTCATACTTGGGTGAAGGCATTCCTAGTTACACGGCTACAAAAACCGGTAGGTTTAGCCGCAAAACTGTTTCCATTCATAATGGCGCAAGACGAAGAAAAGAAAAGCATGTGGTCTCGGTTCGATGTTTGTACGAAATGTGAACAACACGATTCAGGCTTTCCCATTTATCATTTTTCGGGAACGCAGACGCTTTTACATCGCATTTACGATTGGAACAACATTTCCAAGGATTTGATGGCATGGTGCAAAACGGTTGCATCAAGAGCTCCCATGATTTACCCGGCTTTGTTTCTTTCGGGTCCTCAGAAATCTGGCAAAAGTGCAGTGCTTAATGTGTTACTTCCAACGATTTTGCGACAGTTCCAAGAACACACTCATTCTACAAGCGTTATCGCAGTTAACTGCGATTCGTTCGAGGTAGGAAACGTGTTACGCTTCTGCGATGCAATCGAACGCGAAGTCCGGAATCTCGGATGGTCAGTTATTTTTTCTGAACCTAATCCAGCAAAGCCTTTACTCTCCATGGACATTTTCTTTGATGAGTTGGGTACATATCTTCAAAAGCAAGATCTCCTATGTGTGATTTTGGTGGACGAAGTCCAACGTCTGTTTCTCGGAGCTGACGCAGTCAACACTGCTTGTGCACTGAAACATATTTTCCAGCCAAACCCTCAGACTAGTTCCGATCGATTGCGAAGCCATTTTCGCTTCGCATTGACTGGAAGTGGGATGGTAACCGCGTTTCGGGCGTTTGCGGCGATGCCAGCTAATGGAAGTCGATTTATGAGCGACTGTATGATAGTCCCGATCACAACATCCGCGCCACTCTTTGTAGCAAAACTAGTGGACGATGCGATTCGCGAGATACTTCCGAAGGACATCCGGACCGATCTGCTGATGCGCTTACCAGATGTCCCCCCAGTACTTCGTTGTTTTTACGCCGAACTTGCAACGCGGCATCCAGACTTTGCCGTTGACGAAATTGTGGATCGACAAAACCGCAAAATGTTCGACGAGTTCCGAACCGACATGATTCCGTATTTACAATTCGATCGTGTTCCATACTCTGACCAATGTGCGCGTCGACAGCGCATTCGTATGATGGCGAGACAAGAGTGTCCGTATCATATTCGACCGGAAGATGTCTTTGGTGACGAGTTTTCATTATTCAAGCCATTTTTAAAAGAGTCTGCAGCCAAATCCAATTGGGGATTCTTTCATACACCCTTTTCTCGTTTCGTGGAACGGGTGATCGAACCAAGTGGTACGCTCAAGACAGATCCGACGTTAGAGAATATCCATGCCACATTCGTCGATGAAGCCATTGCGAAACTCTTGAAGGGAACGCTTCAAGTGTATAATCATATGAAGTTGATCTGTCGTCACGGAACGGAAGGTTTAAAAGCACGAGCGTTTTTAAAAAAGCATGAATCTGCGTTCAAGGACCAAACCGTTGGGCTACCGCCGATTTGTTACGACGTCAACTCCAGAGTTTTTCAACTACTCCGAAAACAAAATGCTAACGCGAACAAGGGCCAAGAGTCTGTGAATGTATCAGAGGCTCTCCGTCAAGGGTTTCCGGCATGTACATTCTGCTATTTGCTGCGTTGTTGTATTTCTCACGATCCGAGATGGGTTATCACAACATTTGCAGCAACAGACTTAGCCCAGTGGATGCTTTCAGACTCGATGCAAACCCTTTGGTCCTAGCTCATGATGAGTTATTGTATTTTTAAACACGTCAGTGTTTTTAAAGTTCCACATTTTGAATACATTCAATCATGCAAAAGAAATCGCGAAACATTTCTGCATTCCGATCTGAAAGTTCGGAAAACTCCTTGGTGGCGACTGCAATCACCTTTTCCATCCATCTTGGATTGCCTTTGGACCATTCAAACATGATCTTGTTGCGGAACAATTCGCGTCTCGACTCAGGAATCCATTGCGTCAGCGCGTTGATCAATTTCTCCGGATTGAAACGGCATTCACGCACCACTTGCTCTACATTAGGATCGGGCACCACTTTTTCGCCCATGTCGGTTTGCTCACGAATAAACATCTTGAGACACAAAATGTCTGCCAACAATTTCTCCTTCACAGTGTCATCCGCCGTCTTGTGATCTTGCAAACATTGCTGATGCATCTTCAGATCGATGTGTAGAGTGCGCAGCGGCACATAAATCCGTTTGGATTCCAATGTCTCCCGAACAAACGCATTTTTACGACGAACCGCCTCCTTCTCGGCCGGATTCAACCGGTCCAACGTTTCGTACTCGCGCTGCAAAAACTGCAACACATCCAACATGTTGCCATGAGACGCAAAGACAATAGTCGTTTCAATAACTGAAGGTGTGTCAAACCATGCTACGCGTCGCGTGAATTTTTTTTTCATTGAATTAGAAAAACCCCACCATGCAGTCCTTCCATGTCGAAAAACGAAGCGGCGAGATCCAACCCATGGATCTTAACAAGGTCACCATCCGTCTCCAACGCGTCAAAAATGACGCCGAGGCCTTTTATCGAGAATTGAATCCCTCGTTCACCGCGTTTTCTGTCGATGTACAACGCATCGTGGATCAAATGGCCCGCCGCGTCTACGATGGAATCACCACTTCGGAAATCGACGAGCAGTGTGCCATCATCTCCTCTCATGTCGTTGACCATCCCGACTATTTCTTGTTTGGCGGCATCATTCTCGCCAGCAATCTTGAATCCAACAATCGCGACGTCTTGAGCTTCTCCTCCTATGCCAAAAAAGCCTACAAGTTTGTGGATGAATCGACCGGAGTCAAAGCACCGCTCATCTCGGAAGAACTCTACAAGTTTGCCCTCCAGTATGGACACATCATCGATCGACACATCGATTTGCGCCGCAACTGGTTGTTTGACTACGCCTCCATGAGCACCTTGGTGAAAGGTCAATACTTGTTAAGCACCTACAAGCAAATCCAAGAAAAGGAAGACAACCAAAGCCATGGCGTGAAACGACGAGCCATGGTAGCCTTTGAAACACCCCAGCACATGTTTATGCGCTGTGTGCTCCACATCTGCAAGTACAACTGGGAAGAAGCCCTCCAAACCTACCAAATGGTCTCCTTGAAACAAGCCAGTCTTCCCACTCCCACCCTCTTCCACGCTGGAACCCCCAAACCCTCACTGATTTCTTGCTTTTTGCTACATGTGCCAGACTCTGTCGAAGGCATCTTTGAAAAACTCAAAGAATCAGCGCTCATTTCCAAAGGTGCGGGTGGCGTGGGATTGCACTTCCACTCTGTGCGAGGCAAAGGTGCCTACATCGCCGGCACCAATGGAAAGTCCAATGGTATCATGCCCGCCATGAAAGTATACGAATCCGTTGCCTTGTACATTGACCAAGGTGGCGGCAAGCGCAAAGGCTCGTTCGCCGTCTATTTGGAACTCTGGCACCCCGACATCGAAGACTTTCTACGCATGAAACGACCCGACACACCCGCCTCTGATCGTCTTCCCGATCTCTTCAACGCCATCTGGGTCAATGACCTGTTCATGGAGCGAGTCAAGGAACAACTGCGCATCGGAGGAAACTCAGTCATGTGGAGCCTCTTTGACCCTTCCCAACACAAGGAGCTGCCCGAACTCTACGGAGAAGACTTTACCCGCAAGTACCTTCAACTGGAGCAAGACAAAACGTATGTACGCCAAATTCCCATCATTCACATCATGCAATGGATTGCAGAAGCCTGCTTAGAGACCGGAACCCCCTATCTCCTATCCAAGGACAATATCAACCGCAAAAGCAACCAAAAGAATCTAGGCACCATTCGAAGCTCTAACTTGTGTGCCGAAATTGTGCAATTCAGCAACTTCAACGAAACCGCTTGCTGCAACCTGGGAAGTATCGTTTTATCCAGCTTCGTGTGTGAAGGAACTTATGATTTCCAAAAGCTCTACCACGTAGTTCGACGCATGATTCGCGTTCTCAACAACGTCATCGACATCAACCATTATCCCAGCGAACCCGCTCGACGCAGCAATCTTCGCCATCGTCCCATCGGATTGGGTATTGCGGGGTTGGCCGACACCTTTGCGCTGATGCGCTACCCGGCAGAGTCAGATTCCGCACGCCGTCTCAATCTGCAAATCGCCGAAACAATGAACTTTGCAGCATTGGAAGAATCTCATACCTTGGCCGTCCAATTCGGCCCCTACGAATCCCTCTATGAAAACGGAGGTGCCCCCATCTCCAAAGGTTTGTTCCAATGGGACCTCGCCAATCAATTCGACCAAAGTGGCGAGAAATGTGTACCCGATGCAACTTTAGCCTGGAACTGGGATGGCTTGCGCGAAAAGGTGGTACGCGATGGTGTTCGAAACTCGCTCTTGATTGCCCTGATGCCTACGGCCAGCACCTCCATCATTGCGGGTGTGAATGACTCGTTTGAAATGTTCCATTCCAACCAATCGGTGCGCAAGACGAAATCAGGAGAATTCATTCAAATCAACCGTTACATGGTCAAGCATTTGCAAGAACTGGGTTTGTGGTCGATCGACATGTTGGAAAAAATCAAAGCCAATGGTGGAAAAGTGACGGGCATCAAAGACATTCCAGAAGACGTGCAAGCCATTTACAAGACTGTGTCGGAAATTCCTCTCAAGACACTGACGCTGCTGGCACGCGATCGCGGCTATTACGTATGCCAATCGCAAAGCTTAAACGTGACCGTGGACGGAACGGACCCTAGTTCCATCCCCATCAAGCTTTGGAAATACTGGACCTATGCGCACAAGCTGGGCATGAAGACGCTTAGCTATTACGTCCGAGTGGTCCGAGACTCCAAATACTTGAAGAAAATCGGATCCACCATGACCAACGCAGAAGAACAAAAAGAACCGATTGCATGCCCACGTCGCGCCCCTGGAGATACCAGCGAACAGTGCTTGGCCTGTCAAAGCTAAACCGGCAAATGGCAACGCAATGTATTAAAAGTCTTTCAGACTTGAATGCAAAGACGCTTTGAAACTTTTTCTGAGGTAGGTCTTGACGTGATGATGACGAAATAAAAAGTTGTTATCATCATTACCTCATTTGTTCTTTGGTTTCGTATACTTGTACAACTTCAATCAACGATTGTATTCGTGGCGTATTGGAGTATGGAGTCGAAATGCAAGATACCGTCGTGGGTGAAAAAAGGAAATACCCGTTTGACGAGGTCGATATACAATGCAGCATCTGCAAAGAGTTGTTGTTTGACCCACGATCCTTTCCTTGCAACCACATGGTCTGTCTACCATGTAGTCTTCTGATGAAAAGCGGACAATCTTGCCCTGAATGCCAACACCCCAAGAGATCGGATGGGAAGATGCCCAAAAACCATCTTGTTGCTAAGTTAATTGCATCATGCTATCCGGAAGAGTACGAAAAGCGAAGGAAAGAACACGAAATCGACCTATGGATTGAGGAAAAGAGAAACAGTTTGACCGATCTTCGCATTACCTATGGACACATCAGTCGAACAGAAATACTTCAGATTGTGAAACGGTTGGAAAGTGTTGATGCCTTTACAAACTTTAACAGCAGTCGGGTGGGCGAAGCTCTTTCAAAATCATGCAATGTGATTTTTTGCGATGCGAATAGACTGCAAGTCACGCTAAATACGGAAGATTCGTATTTTCTTTGCATTTGGAAAGGCGCGATGTTGTATTTCTCAGATCGAGGAACGGAGTGGTTGAAAAAAGAGCCGCTATGAACTCGCGAACTGTATCGAATGGAAATTGGCTGGTTTTGCATACTTAAACACCTTCTACCAACCATTGTATTCATGAGCGTATTCAAGTTGAAATGGCTGAAAAAAGGAAATACCCTTTTGATGAGATTGATTTTCAATGCAGCATCTGCAAAGAGCTGTTGTTTGAACCACGATCCTTTCCTTGCAACCACACAATCTGCGTTTCATGCAGCCATAAACTCAAAAAAGATCAAAAGTGTCCCGAATGTCAACAACCACCCAGAGCGGACGGGATGATGCCAAAAAACCATTTGCTCACCAAGATCATTTCAGCATGCTATCCGGAAGAGTATGAAAAGAGACGAATGGAATGCGAACTCGAATTGTGGTTTGACGCAAGAAAAACAACGCTTCGCAATCTGAAAATTAGATTCCACAGAATCAGTCGTCCAGAACTCTTGAACGTACTCAAGAAGCTGGACAGTATTGATGCATTTTCCCAATGGGACTCGGCAAAAATCCGATCTGTTATTTCTGATACGTGCAGCGTTTTACATTTCA
>CALKVB010000536.1 GCA_937996605.1 uncultured Oxalobacteraceae bacterium
TGCCTCTTCTCGCTTCCCCGCTTCTAACAAAATACTCATCTTACAATGCCACGAAAGAAGTAGCTCAGGCTCTTTTTGCAGCGCCAGTTCCACGTTTCTCAGTGCCTCCTCGAGTTGGTGATGTCCTTGTTGAATTCGTGCTTGAGCCAGCAAACTCGGCGCTGCCTGCGGAGCAAGCAAAATCGCTTGTTGCGCACCCGCTTTTGCTCTCTGAAACCAAATTTCATCTCGTGTGCTGGCATAGTAGTTCGACAACTGCCCCAAAGACATATAGGCAACGGCTTCGGCATTTTGCGGCTCATGTTCCAGCACAGTTTGAAAATGCTGAATCGCACTTGCGAGCAAAATGGCACGAGGACGAATTTGGTATTCAGTCAAATCATGTATCCCCTGCTTCATTTCACTGGCACTGGAATACGGAGTCAAAATTGACTGAAGACGTCCCCAATGCACGACGCTCTGCCAGATGAGCAACGAAACAAAAACGAGCGATACCGATACCATCAAATAGTAAGGTTTCAGCCTATACCTAGCCGATTTCAAAGCAGCAGTATCGAGCTCCTTTTTCATACTTTGCAACGATTCCTGTGCCTCTTGTTTCAATCGACGTAAATCTTCTTTGCTTAGACTCTGTGACCACATTTCTGTAGGAATTAGAGGGAAACACAGTGTCCGTAATTCAGTAGCAGTCGGCCTCAAAGATGCATCCTTAGAAGTCAAGCGCTGCAATAAGTCTCGCACAGCATCCGCCATATTCTGCGGCCAAAACCACTCAGTAGAACTCAGTTGCAATTTGGACGCGACCTGCGCGATGCCACTCATTTCAGAAAACGGCGAGCACCCGCAAAAAAACAAATACCAACTCAGTCCAATCGCATATAAATCACTTGCCGTTTGAGGTGTTGGCTGAGTAAACCGTTCTGGGGCGAGGTAAGCTAAATTTGAAAAGGAATCACTGTGTGCATCTAAGTCGATGCTCCCTGTTGCGCCAAAAGGAAGAAGGGAAAAATTCAAAATTCGAATATGTCCAGAACGATCCAGCAAAAGATTTTCTGGTCTCAAATTTCCATGCACCAAACCCAATGCGTGAGCCTCACTCAGTGCACTTGCAACTTCGAATAAATATTTAACTAAGCCTACCTGCTTATCAGAGATCAGCTCAACTTCGTTAAGCGGCTGCCCAGTAACCGCCTCCATCACCACATACACACACTGATCAAGCACTTCCACACTATGAATGCGAACAAAGGCAGCATGCTGCAACGACGCAACCATACGCACCCTTTGCAGAAGATGATCAAAAGCCTGTTCTGACTTGTTTGGCTGCTGTGATGCACTAAATTGGTCACCTGCAGCCACTACGCAGTCATAAGAAATTTTACGTATCCATACTGCTCTTGATAGGTTCGGATCAAATGCCTCAAAGAGCTCACCGTCAGCATCAAGCCGAATACGCTTTCCCAATTGATAGTGAAATAGCTCAACACCTGAATTGGTCAAACTCTGATTTGAATCCATAGATGTGCGTCAACTAAGCGAATGTAGGACATTAAATGGCGAGAAAGTAAGCTAAGGCAGCTCGCTCATATTCTACCGTCAATCATCTTAATTGCAGTGCTTCAATTGAAATACCTCCATTGAAGTACCTACATTACAGCTATAGGACTCACTTCCCGTGTCGTTTGATCATCGCTGGATGATCTAAGTTCGCCTCGCATGATCGGGGATAGTGATTAAAATCGACGATACCTCAGTCGGGTCGTAAAGACGAAGATAAAAGTGAGCGATTCCCGCAGTGCCAAGCATCAAACTAGGTGATTCGCCAGCGCCATTATTGCCGCAAGGCCAAGGCCGTCCTTGTCGGAGGATTTGCTCGATACCATATTGCCCGACTTGTTCGGCAAGTTTGCTTAAGTTTGGGCGGTTCAAACTTTGCCCCGCCTGAATCAAAAGATCTGCATTTCCTGCGAGTCCATGACACAAAGAAAAATTCTCCGTCGCCAAAACTGACGCTAGGCTCAACGCTTCTGCAGTCGTCGAGATAGCGATTTCCAAATCATCTGCAATCGCTGAGTTCGAGGGGAGAATTTGTGATTGGCGCAGTCTCGCCAGACCTATACCAGGCGCTCCATGACACCAAGCAAGGCTATAACTTGCCTGAGCTTTGACTGGGTTTGACGAAGCCATCCGGTTGTCAGGCCAATTGCCACATTCACGATTTAGTTGTCTTCTCTCAAAATTTAATGCCCTCAGCGCCACTTGTAAATAATCCTGGTTTTGGCTGACTTGATACAGTTCAAGCAAGGCAGTCGCCATTCCCGAAGCACCGTGCGAAAATCCATTTAGATGAGCATCAGATTGACCGGGCGTTGTTTGCCACGAACTTTGATCATCGCATGTTACCGCTTTGCGCAGCAAATGTTGACCATGCAAGTCAGCAATCTCAAGCAATTCATCGCACTGCAAAACAGATGCCAAGCAAATCAACGCGGGGATAGCACCCGCGCTGCCCGTCACAACATCGATCGCAATGGGATCCAGCTTTTCGCTCGCCAACCCTCGCAAAATGTCATGACTTTTTTCAAACAGCACGTGCCGCCCAGTAATTTGTGCTGCCTTTGCAAGCACAAAGGCTAAGCCAGTTTTACCCTCGAAAAAACTGGCTGACATATTCGTCTTAGCCTTATCAAGCAGAGACAAGGCTTGGTTTAAGGCGCCATCAATGCAACGCAATTGCTGTCTATCTTCGGTAAATCGATAAAGCTCCAACAACAACAATGCAATTCCCGCAGTGCCACCGTACAAGTCGCTGGACAAAGATCGAAATACATGTGACTTTGGTGCTTGGTATACCCAGCCTAGCCATGAACAACGGTCGCCATCCCAAATCGCATCGCGACACAGCTGACGCCCGATTACGTCCGCGACTTCGAGATAGTATTCTCTCGCAGCTTTCATCGACACAATCCTCCAAGAAAGAAAGGCTGTTCGAAAATATCAAACTGTCCCGGATTCAAATAAGGTGCCTGCAATTTAAGTCCAGCATCGTCGAAGTATTTTTCGACAAAAGCATATTTTTCTTGTTCATTATTTTTTTGCTGAAGCCAAGCGTCAAATAATGCGGATGCAAGCAAACGACATCGGTGCAATCCAAAACTCGCACCATTTCCGGGATCATGCGCGACACCAATCCCAGGTGACCAAATTTTTGTAAACATTGGTACGCCGGATTTCAGACCGTCACCTAATAATGCCGGCAAATCTGCAAGGATAGACGCGACTATAGAGTAATAGCGACTGGCAACATATAAAACAGCGGCATCGGCTCTGTCATACACAGCGCGATCAGCGAGAGTTTTGAAATGATAAGGCACTGCATAATGATTGAACTGCTGCGCAATAAAGCGCAACAGCGGGACCGCTGACTGGCGTTTTATGTTGAAGTAAAAACGCAGCATCTGATAATCATCGAACTGATCTGAAAGAGTCTTACCAAAAGTGTGAAAGAACGAATCTAGCGGTGCTTCAATAAAGGGGAAAACTTTTAATTTCACCCTATCGCCAATCTTAGCGCCAGCACCTTGCCAAGATTCGAGAAGATACGTGCCCGCCCAGGCTATTCGGCTTTGATCACCGCGTTTAACACATACACGCCCATCAGTTCCTAGGTAATAAATTTCCCATCCGTGATCCCAATTTTCGCTTCTCCCATTAGCATCTTTTAGCTGCTCAATGAAATCTGCAATTTCAAACTCGTCTGCCGAGCTCGATGGTTTCTGATCCATTTGTTTGTGTACGGGTGGTTCCGTTTGTCTTCCGATATAAAACGCACTGTATAAACGTGAACTCAAGGCATCAATAGAGCGATCTAGAGATTGCCTGTCTTGACCCAGTTCTTGCATAGAACAATCAGGCACCTCCTCAAACTTCACAGCAAGATTAGCGACGCGGACGTAATTATTTCGAATAATTTCAGTGTGCGAGCAAATGTCCCAAACGGCTTCGTTGCTGATTCGCTCAGACATGGTCTGTTCTCCCATTGGCAGCGTCGACAAGATTGGGAAACCATTGCTCAACTAGCCTTCTTGGATCTTCAAAAATAAATCGAGCCAATTGTAAAATGAGGGACATTGACGTGGGCATCGCCGATTCCTTCCAGACACCTTCATAAGTCGTTAGAACTAATCGCGCAGCAACAAACTGAAGTAGTTCTATCAGGTCGTCAGGAGTTTGAAAGTTCAAATTGCATACTTGAGCATAGGTCTCCACAAGAGTCTGCATTGTAGAGTTCACCCCCGCTGGTGCTTCTCTCTCCTTCCGCAAGAGCTCTTCAATTAAAGGCGACGTGGTAAGCAAGGCTTGACTATTCTGATATTCGATCCAAAAAAGTAATGCAGAATGTAACAGGCCAGCCAAGTCCCACCGACGATCACCGTAACCGAATAACTCCCAATCAATAATTTTGATTTGCGCTTGCTTCGCTTCATCAGGATAGATGAGACAGTTGTCCCATTTCATATCACCATGTATCAACTGATCACATCGCCACATTCGCCTAACTGATTTCAAGCCTTTAAAAATAATAGGATGTTTCTTCATATAGGCGAGCATGCTCTTCGCGCCTTTACTAGCATCCTCAGGAAAATCTTCAACCTCCAGTATCCAAACTGGCTTTCTTCGAATCGGCGCAGAATTATGCGCTTCAAACTCTACCAAATCAGCCGTATGATGAAATTGAGCGAGTGCCTGCGCCAATAGTTTATTGACCAAGTTTGAAAATCGACCGATACGCCAGCAGTATTGGGTAATGCTTTCACTCTGGTGAACAAGATCGAGAACCAATACATAGCGTTGTGTATCAGCAAAATAAAGACGCGGTAATAGACTAGACCATTGCGGGTGTTGTGTGGCCTTGCGATACACGGCAATTTCAGCATTAAATATGTCGAGGCTTGCAGAGTCCATCGCCTTTACTTGCTTTACAAACAAACCGGAGCGTTCTCCCCGTGCAACGCGATAATTACGATTGCGGCGCCCTGCCGCCAATACTGACACATCGCCGTCGACGACTTCCTCTAGGCTCAACAACGAATGCGACGTTAGATAATGGATGAGGTTCGTTGAGGTCAGAAACATTGGGGGTAAGGTTACAAAAGGAAAAAAATCTACTTGGATGGGTAATCGAAGAACTGCCTTGAAACGATGCAGAGACAAACATTGTGGTAATGCACTTCGGTGGAGCTCATACACAAACACAAGTAGGAACTCCAACCGAGTCTAGCCGTCGAGCTGCGTTCACATCGTATTCCGATGCGCGCTACAGCATTAAGAATTAGGCAGCTAAGGCAAAACTATGGAGCGACATAAAGTTCTTGAACTGCAGCTTTTGAAGTACCGCAAACCTGTGGGCAGGTTTCTTTCGTCGCGGGCTCACCTGCATTCATAGTCGAATTAGTTGAATTTGGCGCGACATAAATATCTTCAGAATTGCCCTTGTTAGTACCGCAGATTTGTGGACAAGTCGCATTCGTCGCAGGTCCATTTGGATCAAGTACTACCTGTGTTTGTGCTGGAGCGACATAAGCATCTTCTGCTTTAATCGCGTTCGAGTCACAAATTTGTGGGCAAGTTGCATTGGTTGCAGGGCAACTCTTAACAGTGGTTGGCTCTGTCGCAGACGTGTCACTCACAGAAGTTTGCATTGGCAAATCATATTGATCCACAGTATTCGTATCGTTAGACATCATTGTTCAACTCCTTCAAGGTTAAAAATAGGTAGCAAAATTACCTCGCCACCTTCGCTTCGGTGATGAATTCCCAGCCAAATACCGATTTAGAAATGTCCCCATCACACAATCTGATTATTTGATAGGAGTATCACTTAAAAGATATAGAAAGGTTTTCATCGTTAATTAAAGCAAGAAAAATGCCACCACAATATTTGCATCCTTCACTTCGCTATTCAAGCTTCCTGCTTTTTCTACACCTAGCTTCGATCAAATACTCTCAATTGTTTAGTGGATAGGCTTGTTGAAAGCCATAAATGTGCACCGCACCACATCCGCCAACAAAATAGTCATCGAAGCATCCGACGGTTAATGAAGGTTCGGGCACCGCCACCACAAGTACATCATCAACTGAAACCTTAGCAAATGTCGCTACACTGATTTTTGGATTGCCACCGACTGCTGCCGACTTGATTTTGGCGAATTGGCTATGCCCGCCATAGCTGTTGTCGCCATAATTCACATACAAGAAATCAGCACCCGGCACATCATACAATTGTGGACCAATGCTACTATCTAACACGATTTGTCCGTCACAATTAAAAACAAATCCATTCGCCCCAGCGACCACATTCGCCTGAATGATTGCAGAACCGTAGGACGGAACGATTTGCACATGCACACTGCCTTGGCCATCAGTGCCAAGATTAGATCGTAAGCGCGCATCATCATGATCTAAACAAATCTCTACACCATAGTCGATATAAGGCATCTGCTGATTGATACCATTCTGTCGAAAGATTGCATAGTTGTCGTATGGGAGTTTTTTGGCATCACCATTTGAAAGATCTATATGTGCATAAGCTGCCATTTGTTCTGTGATGACATCGACGCGTCCCGTTGGCTCACACAGAATAAAGTCCTCACCCGACAAAAAATACTTCTCTGTGGTCATCAAGTTTGCAGCTAAGGAATGGTTTGGTGTATCGAGTTTGATCTGGCTAAAAATCACTGCTCGATCGCGCACGGTAACATCAGGACTAGCATGGCAATCCGTAAGAAAATTGGATAAGGTCGTCGAAACTAATTGCTGGGTTGGCCCAAAAGTCGCTTCCTTTTGCTCCAATAAGGTTTTCACGATCGCATTTCTTGCTCTAACACTTTCCGAAGAAAAAAGCCTTTCACAGTTCGCCACATGGGCAGTCACCGCTGTACCGAAAACAAAAACCCAATTGGCATACACAGGATCACAAAAACTTTGTTGTACGCGTTTTAGCAGATAAGGCAGAGGATCTTCTTCGATCGATGGGTACAGATAAGCGCCTCGGGTGCCATGGAAGTAGAACTCGGGCGCTACGAAAACATTTAATACCCCGCTCGACACATCATTCTGTGGCAATTGCGCGCGAGCAGTTTCCACCGCATTTTTTAAAATCTCTATACGCGCTTCAATATCACGCAATTGATCTTCGTTTCCCAGATAACTCTCACCACCAGGAACATTATTCGATGTCTTTGGTCCAGTGAATAAGCAGTAGGCGATGAAACGAATCGCAGTGAAATTGGGATTTACTTGCGCCTGAGCTTGCGCATTAGTTTCATCTACCATTGACTTGTCCTCAATGAATCTCGAAAACAAGACCATAACAGAAAAACCATAGTACTTACAAGAAAACCAATAACTTACGCGCGGTAACGAGGATCTTTTCTTAACTCGTTAAAAATCGGATGGTTCTTTAATTCCGGTATTTTCAGGCCCAGTTTTTTTGCAGCAGAAATCATTTTGAAAGCGCCATCTCTGTCACCAGACAATTCAAAAATCGCAGCACCGTGAAAGTAAATAGAATCAGTTGACGGATTGATCGAAATCGCCTTCTGTATCGTCTTTTTGGCCTCCACTAACTCTCCCAGACGAGCTTGTATAAAAGCCATATGCGACAAAATGAAAGAGTCATCAGGGGATCGTGCGATACGAATCTCTAATAATTTCTTGGAATTTTGAAAGGCATCACGCCCCTCGGCTTCGCGCCCCGGAACCCACATTAAGGACTCGCCATATTCCAACCAACGATAATAGCTACCAGTTACCCCCTTCTGCGGAGAAACCGCTTTCTCAAAGGCTTGGGCAGCCTCGGTATACTCTCCGCGATTGAACTTCGCTTTACCGTATGCCGAGTAAAGCTGTGCGTTTGGCCTTATCTGTAGCCCTTGCTGCAGATACTGCATCGCCTCTTCAGGCCTTCCTTGCTCATCGAGGTTTTTCGCCAAATAAGCATAAGCATTCACTGAATCTGGCTGCCTCCGTATGCTCTCACGAAATGCTGACTCTGCAACCGCCAAGTCCCCCATCTCTGCATGAATCACACCATTGAGTTCCAATAAAACTCGATCTTCCGTAAAGCGTTTTATGCCTTCTTCAGTTATTTGCAAAACAGCTGCGCCTTCGCCTTTTTCGAGTAATATCCTCGCTTTAGTCGCCCACGCTCTCAAATTATTTGGTTCGAGTTTAATGGCAATATCGCTCGCAGCTAAAGCCTCATCCATTTTATGATGCCATTGCAAAACCTGTGCATTTGCAATCTGGCTGACTGCTAAATTGGGATTCAAATTCATCGCTTGCTGCGCACTAGCCTTGGCTTTTTGCATCCAGGTTTCATCACGCTTTTCATTACTGTATCGACTCATATACACCAAGCTCATATACCCGACCGCCTTAGCGTTGTTTGGCGATCGCTCTAAAATACGTTCAAAATGATCATGTGCTTTATCTAGGTGTTCAGCAATTGGGACTTGAAAATATCGCGCCAGCGCGGCAATGCCTTGCTCCATTTCTCTGGATTCCGAGTAGGGTTTAAGTGCTTTTGCAATTTGTGGCCAATGCGGACTCAGTTGCCACACACCACCACCAGCTAATACCAACAACAAAAAAAAGGCGGCGTAGCGACGACGCTGGCGTGCTTTGTCAAGGATGTTTAGCTGTTCTTGTATTGCGCCCAACTGCAGAGTCGCGGTACTAATCGAGATCGGGTCGTCCGGCCGCATAGCCTGACATGCCTGCATGACTTCACTGTAACTTAGGCGCTTTTTTACCTCACGCGGCGTCATCCGTAAAACTAGGTCTTGAACTACTTTGGAAATAGTATCTGGCCAAATCCATTGATCACTATTGGTCTGCACCTGTGCTGCCACCAGCGCGATACCGCTCAATTGTGCGTGTGGCAAAGCCCCTGTGAGCATCTCATAGGCGATTACGCCAAGTGCGAAAATTTCACTACTGGAGTTGGGTATGCTGTCGCTGAAACACTCTGGCGCTAAGTATGGAATCCCTTGATAGACGCCCAAATGGTTTCGCTGTTGATGTATCTCCTTGGCTTCGTGGGACGGCCGTAAGGAGAAATTTAAGAAACGAATTTTCCCAGATTGATCCACCAATAAATTCGCGGTTTGTAAATCACCATGAACCAAACCAGCTTCTTGCGCCTCTTTCAATGCTGCGGCAAGATGGTAAATATGTTCAATGATCAGTTTCTCATTTCCATGATGCGCCTGAATCCATTGCGCCAGCGGAATACCTTTAACCGCCTCCATCACCACATAAAGATTATCGTTATCGAGCTCCAACGCGTGCACTTTTAAGAAACTCGCATGCTTCAACGAAGCGACCAGACGCGCCTCCGCCAACACGGCATCTGCACTTTCAGCAAGATTTTGTATGTGTTTAATTAATACATCTCGACGCAAGGTGCTATCCCAAGCCTCGAACACAGCACAGGTGCTCAAATTTTGACAATCAGTGATGCGCCGCCGCAACTCGTAGTGCCGCAGTGTCAAAGGTAGTTGCAAGGTATTGGGAGCTTGAGCTTCAACCTCATTATTATTGATTTCAGCGTTGCTCATACTAGTGTGTATCGATCTTAATTGTTATTCGCAGATAACTTTCAACTCTACCATTGATTTTTTACTCGATGACTAAAATTCCGTTTAATCACATGTAAACGTGGGATTTTTACACGTATTTTTTCCGTCGAACGCGCAATTACTCGCCAACGATCCTTATCTCGATCAATTTTCGGCGAACGAAATTTATTTTTTCTTCGACAACAGTGAGTCAAATACAGACTCGCTTTTCAAATATTTTTCCGGAAACCCGAGCTGCCTCACGAGTTCGATCTCTTTACTCGCTTCATTCGGCTTGCCGGAAAGCACAAACACGACAGCGGCACAAGCATGCACTGCTGGATTTTTAGGCGCTAGAGTGACGCTTTTTTTAGCCAATTCCTGTGCTCTTTCCAGATCGCCCAGGCGTGCATGAATTCGCGCCTTAATCGCCATACTCCATCCATCATTAGGCATCATATTGCTCCTGATCGTAATGAGCTCAAGCGCTTTTTCGAAAGACTCACGACTCTCTTTTTGCATTCCTTCGAGATGCAAGAGTGCCTCTCCAAGCTCAAGCCAATTCTCGTAGGAACGCGGATTACCTGACTCTGGCGAAGTGGCTTTTCGAAAAGCAGCCGCAGCGGCAACATAGTCTCGCGAAGACATACTAAGATGGCCCAACATACCGTACAACGATGCGCTTGGGCGTATTTGCAAACCTTGCTGCAGCACTTGCATCGCATCTTGCGACTTCTCTTGTGAATCTAAAGCTTGGCTTAAAAACGCATAGGTACTAGGA
>CALKVB010000537.1 GCA_937996605.1 uncultured Oxalobacteraceae bacterium
TCTAGGACCTTAACTCCTGCTTCAGCCAATCTTTTCGTTTTTCTGAATTCTCGGTGATAAACGACCAGCTCTTTTGTCTTGCGAATTGATTTTCTAGATCTCGCGTGAGGCCTTGTAAGCGATCAAGCTCGATTTGCACCGCATAGGTCGAAAAGTTGTGTGCGACGTTCGCTCGCATGATCAATAGCGAAAGCGTCACAATACTTATGATAGAAATGAGGACCGTTAAAAAGAGTCTGAATCCGATAGAAATTTTCAATTGGAGGTCTGCCTTATGATGGTTCAGCATCAGTGTAAATGTTCATGGTCGCTTATCCAATCTGATTTCGATTGGTGTTGCCATAAAGGCGATATTTGCTTCTAGATGGATATTAATTTGGAGATCTCCAATTTTTCTCCACAAAGTTGAGATAGGGAAGGAGGCGAGTAATCAGGATGGATAGCAAGTACAAACGAATAAAAATTGGGAAAAATTTCTTCTCGAAAAATAAATCTTAGATTTCTATTTTCACAGGGCAATTTGTGCACAATTATGAGTGTAAATTCTAAAAAATTATCGCTTTATTATTATTCGCTGTGAGATAATTTTCGATTGATGCATTTGCATTTTTTGTATTCTTTGACGATTTTTGACACGAGTTATGACCACAATTAACATACCGAAACCGACCACCACGACAATCGCTTTTCCCTACAGTGGAGATTATCGTATCGATGTACTTTTATATGGCACTGATCGACGCTGGACTGAAACCGGCCAGCCCGCAAAATTGACATATAGTTTTATGTTTAACGGTGTAACTGTGCCAGCTGCCGATGATCCAAAGGGTTACTACACTTTTACGGATGAACAACGTGCAGCAACTCGTGCAATTCTCAAAATGATTTCTGAGCAAGTGGGAATTACTTTTACCGAGGTTGATGAAACTAAGGGAGACTTTGGCTCTTTGCGATTCGGTAACGAAGCACAAGGTAGTGTAAGTAACGGTTCAACTTTGGCATTCATGCCTTTGTATTCGAATGTATTCATCAACGGTGATAACGAATCGAATATGAGCAATATCGTTGCGGGTAAATACAACTGGACTACCTTGGTTCATGAAATTGGCCATGCGCTGGGTTTGAAGCACCCAGGTAATTACAATGCTGGCTCGGTTACCTCAACAGACAAAAACAATTATCTGGCGTCTGCTGAAGATAATAATCTCAATACGATTATGTCTTACAACAGCGCTCCGCAAAAGCAAGAGCGCGATTTTTTCGGTAAGTATGATTTACTCGCCTTGCGCTATTTGTTTGGTAAAACGGCTTATCATACAGAGGATAATGCTTATACCTACACCGATAAATCTGGCCAAGTCCTTAGTTTAATTACTGACGATGGTGGTAATGATACGATCAATGTGTCAGCAGTTTCGATTGGTACTAAACTCGACCTAACTCCTGGAGGAAATCAATCGATTGGTCTGCTGAGTAACGGTAAGGCAGCAATCGATAACATTGCTATCGCTTTCGACGCGACGGTAGAGAATGTTGTTGGTTCAGCGTTTGATGATTTTGTCGTACTGAACGCCTCCGCCAATGTCATCGACGGTGGTGCAGGTATCGATACAGTAAAGTTCTCTACAGATCGTTTGCAATCGACTTTGCAAAAATCGGTTGACGCCAATGGCCGCACGGCGATCACGGTGATCGATGGTAAGGATGGCAATAATAAAGACGTTTTAACTTCCGTTGAGAAGCTGCAATTTGCGGATATGCGTATCGATACGACTGCTGCAAGTGTGGCCAAAACTTTAGAAGCGAGTGCCGTTAAAAATATTGCAGAATTGTATGTCGCGTATTTCAATCGAGTACCTGATTCAGAGGGGATGAGTTATTGGATGACGCAATATAAAAACGGAACCTCAATTGAAGAAATAGGTAAAGCATTTTATGCTGCTGCAATCAGTCCAACCTTCAGCGCATTGACCGGATATTCTTCATCGATGAATGATACGACTTTCGTCAAATTGGTGTACAAGAATGTGCTTGGTCGGACAGAAGTCGACCAAGGAGGATTAGACTATTGGACTAAGGCCTTATCCTTGCCTGCGGGTAGTAGCGGAGCTGAGACCCGTGGTACGCTGATAAATACTATGCTCAACGCTGCACACGGTTTTAAGGGAAATGCTGAATTTGGATGGGTTGCCGACTTACTCGACAATAAATTTGTAGTTGCTAAGTACTTCTCTTTAGATCAAGGGATTACTTACAATACACCGGAAGAAACCTATACAGCAGCTGTGAAAATCGCAGCACTTGTAACGCCAACTGATACGCAGGCTGCAATTAATTTAATCGGTATTCATGACGCCGAATTTGTAATTTAGTTTCATGCGTGATTGAAAATGGCCACTTCGATGAAGTGGCCATTTTTTTTGGTCCTTATGGTCGGAATCGATAGTGTTCCTGAGTAAAGAGATCGATACCGCATTGTAAATTTTCTATCCAATCCAGAAATGCTGGGATCGCTTCGCCTACCATGTAGCGTCCGTGTTGTGGTACTAACATTTGTACATCCATCTGACGGACCATATTGACCCAGAATCGGCAAACTTTGTTTGAGACCATGTAGCGTTTGTGGAAGCCACTCATCGTATGCAGTTGGTCATAAAATTCTTCTTTGGTCGCAATTGGTTTGCTGATTGTTTGCGCTTCAACGAGCGAGGCTCCCATATCACCGCTGAACAGTATTTTGGAGGCTCGGTCATAGAATTGGAAGTTGCCTTCAGCGTGCAAAAAGTGTGCTGGAATTGCATAAAGCGTTGACGCGCCAAGGGGGATGGGCATACCTTCATCGGGGATGCCAATAATGCGTCCATCAGCGCGATTTAGATTACAAAAGTGAGGAACGAAGCGGGACCATAAACTAGAAACATAAAGTTTGCACTGTGTGCTAAATAGCCATTTATCGAGAGCACCAATGATGTCAGGATCTTGGTGAGAGGCGAATAAATATTTGAGATCTTTCTTTGCCAAATATTTTGTCATCGCCAACGTCAGAGGATTGTAAGTGATATTGCCAGAAGGGTCGATCAGCGTACCTTCACCATTAGAGACGATTAGAAATTGATTTGCTTGTACTGCTTCTTCAACATCGTCAGTGACCAAATCATTAAACATCAAGCAAATGTGTTTGCCATTATTGTAGAGCTCTATCGCCACACTTTCCCCCAATCTAACTTTTACGAACGTCTGATTTTAGAGGTTTGACAGTGCTAAAACTTGATCTGGATTAAGGAATGTTACAGCGCCAACCAAGTTGTTGGCGCTGTCAGTCTGTTTTTTTAATACCCGAGAGCACGTCCATCTGGATTTCGAGGGTCGGAAAATGCTTCAATATCAGTACCATTGAATTTGATGGTTTGCGTTTTTCCCATAGTGCGTCCAACCGAGATTTTATGACCTTTTTGTCCAAGAATTTCTAAGGTATCGGCGCTAAATCCACGCTCCAAACGAATCACATCTGGCTCCCACTGGTGGTGCATTCGTGGTGCAATTGAGGCCTCGGCTGCGTTGAGCTTATGATCGATTGTGTTCAAAATGATTTGTAGTGTCGTGGTAATGATACGGCTCCCACCTGGGCTTCCTGTAATTAGAAAGGGCTTATTGTCTTTCATTACAATAGTTGGAGTCATTGAGCTGAGAGGACGTTTGTTGGCACCGACGGCGTTTGCATCACCACCAAGTAGACCGAAGGCATTTGGCACGCCAGGTTTAATTGAAAAATCATCCATCTCGTTATTCAGCGTAATGCCAGTGCCTGTCGCAACAATACCGCTACCAAATAACAGATTGAGCGTGTAAGTTGTTGCAACTAGATTGCCCTTCTCGTCGGCCACCGAGTAGTGAGTAGTTTGATCGCTTTCGTATGGAATCGGCTTGCCTGGTTTTATTGTTGATGATGGAGTGGCTTTGTTGAGGTCAATTTTTTTTACCAACTCGTTGGCGTAGGCGCGAGAGGTTAGACCTTTGATTGGTACTTTGGTGAAATCAGGATCGCCGAGGTATTCAGAGCGATCCGCATAGGCAAGCTTCATTACCTCAGCCATCTGATGCACTGTCATCGCACTATTGTGCCCTTGTGCTGCGAGAGGGAAATTTTCAAGCATGTTGAGCATTTGAATGATATGTGCACCGCCAGAACTCGGTGGTGGCATAGAGATCACATCGTAGCCGCGATAGGTTCCACGTACTGGCTCACGTTCGATCGCCTTATAACTCTTCATGTCCTCTGCAGAAATGAGGCCACCATGTTGCTTCATTTCAGCGACGATTTTTTGAGCGATTTCTCCTTCGTAGAAGGCGCTTGGTCCATGTTGCGCAATCAAACGAAGTGAGTGTGCCAAGTCTTTTTGGACTAATAATTCGCCTGCGCGAAGTGGTCGATCGCCTTTAAAGAAGATGGCTCGGCTGGAAGGCCAGCGGCCTAATTGTCCTTGACTAGCAGTCAACAGCGATTCGAGGTGCGAACTAACCACAAAACCTTGTTCTGCGATTTTGATCGATGGCTCGATTACATCTTTCAGCTTCATCGTGCCATATTTACGTAAAGCCAGATCTAAGCCTGCAACTGTTCCTGGCACACCAACTGCAAGGTGAGTGGAAGTGGAGCCGCCAGGAATGACTTTGCCATTGGCATCGAGGAACATATCGCGTCTGGCGAGAGACGGCGCGAGCTCACGGAAATCGAGAGCGATGTCCTTACCGCTTTTAGCATCATGAATCAACATAAAACCGCCGCCGCCGATATTGCCTGCGTTTGGAAGTACCACCGCTAAGGCGAAACCGACAGCCACCGCGGCATCAATCGCGTTCCCGCCACGTTTGAGGATATCTAGGCCGATTTGGCTGGCGAGCACATGCTCACTGGACACAACTCCGTGCTTTGCGTGAATTGGCGTGACAATGTCATAGCTCGTGTCGTATTGAATTTGGGCGCCGGTACCTTGCGCGAAGCTTGTATGCGTGGCGAAGCTGAGGTAGATAGTACTCAGCGCAATGATGCTTATTTTTTTAAGTGAAAGCACGTGACGTTCCTTTATGAAGCGAATATTGAGTCTGCAGATTTTAAATATACTGCCTCAATCATAAAGGATCGTGGAAAAGGATGCCGAGTATGTGCTGAAAAATCTCGGCTGAACGCTTCGCTGTCGGATTAAGACGACAGCACCGTGACGCGATTATTAAATAGCGATGGTAGAAAACTAATGCTTGAAAATCAATGACATAAAAAAACCGCAAGAGCCTGAGCCCTTACGGTTTCTTTTTGTGCTTATCGCAATGCTTATCGTAATACTTATTGCGATATTTAAAATAAGTTCGTGGAACTTAAATTATTTTGCTTCAGCTTCTGCAGAAGCTGCGCCAGCTGGTTTAACAGCGATAGCAACAGTTGCGTCATCACCATGTACAACAGCAGAAACGCCTTTTGGCAATTTCAAACCAGATACGTGGATAGATTGACCAGCTTCCAATTTGGACAAGTCAACTTCGATGAATTCTGGCAAATCTGCTGGCAAGCATTCAACGTCCAATTCAACAGCAACGTGGCTGATTACAGCGGATGCCAACTTAACCGCTGGAGAAACGTCAGCGTTTACGAAGTGTAAAGGTACTTTAACGTGGATCTTTTTGTTTGGGTCAACGCGTTGGAAGTCAGCGTGCAAAACCAATTGTTTGTATGCGTGCATTTGGAAGTCGCGCAACAAAACTTTTTCAACTTTACCATCAACGTCCATATCGAGAATGGAAGAGTGGAACACTTCTTTTTTCAATGCATGGAACAATGCATTGTGATCCAATGCGATGTTCACTGCTGGTTGGTTACCACCATAGATAATACCTGGTGTTTGACCAGCATTACGCAGGCGGCGGCTCGCTCCGGTGCCCTGTACATTACGTGCAAATGCGACTACTTTCATTTTAATACTCCAAAATAAGCAATTTGAATCGCGCTTTGAATTGCGTTCATTTTGCGTTGACTCTCCCGCGACCAGGAGAGTGAAAAAAGCGCAAATGCGTTTGCATCTGCGCCAGAAAACTAAACTTTGCTACTCTTACACTCAAGATCGCTAGTTGATCTTGAGTTCTGATTCTTACTCAGAGAACAAAGAAATAACGGATTCGCCTTTAGTGATACGGCGGAAAGTCTCTGCCAATAAGCTGTCGCAAGACAATTGACGAATCTTACTGCAAGCTTGCGCAGCTGGTGACAAAGGAATCGTATCTGTCACTACTAATTCATCGAGTGGCGAGCTATTGATACGATCGATCGCTGGGCCAGATAACACTGGATGCGTACAATACGCTAATACTTTCTTCGCGCCACGCTCTTTCAATACTTCTGCGGCTTTGGTCAAAGTGCCTGCGGTATCAACCATGTCATCCATAATGACGCAATTACGGCCTTCAACTTCACCGATAATGTTCATGACTTCTGATACATTCGCTTTTGGACGACGTTTATCAATAATCGCCAAATCACAACCCAAACGCTTTGCTAACGCACGTGCGCGAACCACACCACCAACGTCAGGAGATACCACTAAAAGGTCATCGTAGTTCTTGCTGACCAAGTCACCCAACAAAATCGGGGACGCATAAATATTATCAACGGGAATATCAAAGAAGCCCTGAATTTGATCTGCATGCAGATCCATAATCAATACACGGCCAACACCTGCTTCTTCCAACATATTCGCGACCACTTTGGCGGAGATTGCGACACGTGCAGAGCGCGGACGGCGATCTTGACGGGCATAACCAAAGTAAGGAATAGCTGCGGTGATACGACCTGCTGATGCGCGCTTTAGAGCGTCTACCATCAGCATAATTTCCATTAAGTTGTCATTCGTTGGCGCACAAGTGGATTGCAAAACGAAAACATCTTTGCCACGCACGTTTTCATTGATTTCGACCATTACTTCGCCGTCAGAAAACTTTGAAACGTCTGCTTTACCGAGACGAATGCCGAGTTGCTTTGCAACGCCTGCAGCTAAAGCAGGATTGGCATTACCAGTAAAGACCATCATGTTATCGAGCGCGTGTGCCATGAGATCACCTAAGGGAATAAAAAATCCACTTCAAGAGCGCTTAATCAGAATCAAGATTTAAATTCTTGTTGTAATGATTACTGAAAATGCTGCCGTAAAAACTGAAAAGCCGCCGCATCATGTTGTATGCGGCGGCTTGTATTCAATGGCAGGGGAAAAAGGATTCGAACCTTTGCATGCCGGAATCAAAATCCGGTGCCTTAACCAGCTTGGCGATTCCCCTACACAACCGTTTATCAATTGCCACTTCGTTTGATAAATCAGCGAAGTCGCTATTTTATCTTGAAATTGGCAATCAACCAAATTTTAGTTTTGCAACCATGTATTCATGGGATGTTGCTGTATCGACTTTGCTACCCAAGAGTTCCAGTGTTTTGGTACTTGCGCACTTACTTTTATTGCGCTGTCTTCGTCATTAAATGAACAGAAAACACATGATCCAGAACCCGTCATCTTGGCACTTGCTAGACCGGCGCCTGTTTCAAATTGGCTTAACCAATGAATAGCATCCTTGATCTCACTATGCAAAGTACAAGCAACTGCTTGCAAATCGTTTTTCCACTTAGCCTTAACGTTTTCGTTAATGCTTTCATTAAGCGCCTCAGGAAAGTCCGTTATTCTGACGGCTTTCGTATCTCTTGTCAACTCCTCGGCTGAAAAAATTGAAGGTGTTGGAACATGCACTCCCGGTTCAATAATCACGAACCACTGTTCTTTCGTTTTGATTGCGTGGATCTGTTCGCCTATGCCTTCAACAAAGGCATTCGCTCCGCACAGGAAAAAGGGTACATCAGCACCTAGTTTTAGTCCTAAAGCCATCAATTCTTCTCGATTAAGTTGGCAATCCCATAAATAATTGAGTGCAAGTAGTGTAGTTGCCGCATCTGAAGAACCGCCACCTAAGCCCCCACCCATGGGTAGATGTTTGGTCAGTTTAATATCGACGCCTAATGCACAATTACGGTGGTTTTGTAAAAGTTTTGCAGCTCGGATTACTAAATCTTGCTCAGCCGGGACTCCTTGAACTTCGTTGATTCGGTGTATCGCACCATCCTCTCTGAGTGTGAAGTCCAGATAGTCACAGCGATCAATCAATTGAAATACACTTTGCAACAAATGGTAGCCATCAGCGCGACGACCGATGATGTGTAAGAATAGATTCAGTTTGGCTGGTGCGGGGCAGCCCAACAACTGCCGTTTCTGTATCGTTGATGCTTGCATGTTTAATTCCATTCCAAAATCGCAAGACGTATTTTTAAATCGCCGACTTCCTCAGTGTGACGATAGAGGTTGATCAGTTTTGGATGAATTTGCTCGCCATCTTCCTGCCAACTGGTAAAGTCTAATTGCCAGCCTTGAGTCATGCTGCGATGATTATCGCGAGTTGGCACTGCATAGCGTTGGCCTTGTAGATTGCGATCAAAGCCTTGTAACCAATCGCGCAGCCCCGCGATGGGTAATGACCAGCCCAGAGATTCGGTCAACAGTTGTTCAACGTTGTTGGCGTAGCGAGGGTCTTGTTTGCTTTGTTCTAGGCTTGCACCTTGTGCGTTTTCACGAATGATGGCGATGGTTTGCCCTAAAGGCGAGCTTAAAGTGATGCTGAGCTCATTGCTATTTTGCTGCCATTCAAAATTACCTGTCAACGTTTCGGTCTTGTCGTTTTGCTGATATTGAATATTGATTTTCCCCGTCATATTTACTGATTCTTGGTAATTGCGGGGACGAGCCATTTGTTCCGCAGTGAGCGGTTTGGTGGTGCTACATGAACTCAAAATCGCAGTACTGGCAATGGCGATTAAAATTGAAAATATGCTGCGTGAAATTGTCTTCATAATGAAGTGATTCTCTGGTGTATATGAAACAGATCCGTTCTGCTGATTCAGGCATTAAGCGAAGAGTTCTATAGAAGAACTGAGATAAACTCAGGGAAGCTTGATGTCGAGCCGATCCAGCGTAGATTTTAGTAATTCATTGCTGGGATCTTTCTTGCGCGCATCGTTCAACAATAACTTGGCCTCTTCATGTTTCTCTTGCGTCCACAGTACTTCTGCCAAGTGGATCTCGATCTCTGGGTCGCGTCGCAATTGCAGACAACGGCGTAGAATTTCTTCCGCTTGTTGATAGTTCTTCTGTCTAAACCGCAGCCAAGCCAAACTGTCGAGAATATAAGGATCGTTTGGATTTAATTCTATCGCCCGTTTCAGCAGGGTTTCTGCTTCGTCGAGTTGAATGTTGCGATCGGCATAGGAGTAGCCGAGTGCGTTGTAGGCAAAGGAGTTGTCTGGTGCAACTGCAATGAGTTGTTTAAGCGCGAGTTCCATTTCTGGAAAACGCTTCAAATTTTCTGCAAGCATCGCGAAGTCATACAGTAAATCCGTACTCTGTGGATAGTCACCGAGAGCCATTTGCAAAACGATGAAGGCTTCGAGCTGCTGTCCCGCGGCTTTCATGACTTGTGTTTCCGTTTGCAATAGCAACACTTCTTCAGCCTCAGAATTAGCTTTAATGGTTTGGAGAAATTGGCGTGCTTCGCTAAATCGCTGATCGCTCGCCATGAGGAGTGCGCGGCGCATTTGAATATTGAACCAGACATTATTTTTGCTAGCATCATTTTCAACTTTAGCTAGCCACGCATCTGCGCCTTTTGTATTTTTTCTTTGTAGTTCGACTTGGGCTAAGTTGATGTATGCGGAATTTCGATCTTGTTCTTGATCTGCTTCACTCAAGTAACGTAGTAAGTAAGTCTCTGCAGCATCACTATGATTGAGTTCTAGTTCAATCGATCCAAGTGTGAAAATCACACGCGCCGTTGAGATTTGATGCTGTTCGAAATCTCTTAATATCGTCTCGAATTCTTTTTTTGCGGCTTCTAGCTGCCGATTTTCCACTAACATGGTTGCTAAGGCGAAGCGTACCTCGCGTGAGTCCGGGTTTTGTTTCAGAAAATCAGTGACGACCTGAAATGCCTGCTCTTTACTTGATGCTTGCGCCAGACTGAGTATGGCCAACTCAGAATTTGCCTGTATCGCAAGAGCGGCTTTTGCCTCAGCCGCACTGCGCTCAATGTCTCCACTGGCATAGGCACCCCGACTCAACACTATGTGAGTATCAAGCGTTTCGGTGGTGCTGCTGACGATTTTTTCTAGGCTTGCAAACGCAGTTTTCTTATCCTGCATGCGCGCTAATAGACGTTGAGCCTGATGGAGTAAAGCAGGAATTTCTGATTTCGCAATCGTCTTGAGTTGCAATTTGAAATGCTTTTCGACTTCATTGAAATCTGCTTTAACCACCATCAAACTAAGATAATACTGACTTGCTTCGA
>CALKVB010000538.1 GCA_937996605.1 uncultured Oxalobacteraceae bacterium
ATCTCCGAAGACCAGATTGGATACTAATTGGGCACTCAGGTTCGTCGTCGATACACGCAACGGTAATGATTTTATGTGGGATGCTGAAATTCACTCTGCCTGAAATTTGTATTGTGTATGGTGGTGTTCATCCTAGCTATCATTACGATGAGATTTTGAGTAGTTCGGAAGCGATCGATGTGATTGTGCGTGGTGAGGGAGAGCGTACTACCACACAATTATTGTTGGCGATGCAGCGCGGTGGTGATCTCGCTGAGATTCAAGGAATTGCCTTTCGCCGCGACAGCATCGTGCAGGCCACAGCGCCCGCTGAGATGATAGAAAGGCTTGATGATTATCGTGTGGCGTGGGAGTTGATAGACCATACTCGGTACTCGTATTGGGGCGGTAAACGCGCGGTAGTCGCGCAATTTTCTCGCGGCTGCCCTTATCTATGCAGCTATTGTGGTCAGCGCGGCTTTTGGAGCCAGTGGCGACATCGCGACCCCGTTCTGTTCGCACGAGAACTCGCCAACTTACATCGACAACATGGTGTGCAATTGATTAATTTTGCTGATGAATTGCCGACAGGATCTCGCAAAGCGTGGAAGGCATTTCTCGAAGCGTTGATCGCTGAAAATGTCTCGTTGATCTTGGTGGGCTCGACGCGTGCCAGTGATATTGTGCGCGATGCCGATATATTGCATCTCTACAAAAAAGCTGGGGTGATACGTTTTTTGCTTGGAATCGAAAGCTACAACGAGGCGACACTGACCAGCATAAAGAAGGGCGGCAGTATCAGCGAGGATCAACGGGCGATACAACTTTTACGACAACATGGCATCGTCTCGATGGCAACTTATGTAGTCGGCTTTGAGGAAGAGAGTGATTTGGATTATTGGCGATCTTTGCGTCATCTTTTACGTTACGATCCAGATCAAATTCAGATGTTATATGTGACGCCACATCGTTGGACACCTTATTATCCAACGGTGAAACAGCGAACCGTAATTCAGACGGACACACTGAAGTGGGATTACAAACATCAAGTCCTGGCGACCAAGAAAGTGCCCGCATGGCGTGTCTTTTTATGGGTAAAAAGTATTGAAGTGATTATGCAATTGCGGCCCAAAGCGATTTTTAGAAATCTGTTCGCGAGCGATCCTGATGTCGGATATGCGATGCGTTGGTATACCAGAATTGGTAGGCGGGTATGGTTTCATGAAGTATTTCAGTTTTTGTTTGAAGATCGCCATCAAAAGCGAGGCCAAAGTTTAGAAGAATTCTTAGGTGCCTCTTTAGATCAACGCGAATACAGTATGCAAAAACGTAAAAAGATTGTCATCAAAGCGAGTTCATGAGTGCGTTTTCTGAGCATGAGCTTGCAGCGCTGGCGTTGCACTTTGAACTAGTTTTCTGATTTCTGGTAAACATGACCCACAGCTGCTGCCACAGGCCAAAGTTTTTTGTAAGTGCCTCACTTGCTCAAGGGGGGGAAGCACAGCTGCGTTGTGCGAGTGATCCGATAAAGCAGCTTGAATTCGTTCCAAGGATACGTTCATACAGCTGCAAATGATTTTGTCAGCAGGTGCAGGTGACAAATTTGCGATAGGCTGTTTGTGTAACAGCGCGGCGGAATGAGTAATCGGTGATTGTTGTTGCAACAGTGGACTGAGCCAACTCTCAGCGCTGACGTCGCCAATCAGCGCATAGCCACGGATGTAGCGATTATCCTGATGTTGATGTAGACGGATGTGGCGGGCAGCGGCCCGCGCCTTATCTTGGTAGCAAAGACTGTTAGTGCTATCAATGTGCATGATCTTCAATATGCCATCGATCACGTCGCTTGTAACCGATTCGGTGTGTGCACCGCGAAAAACAAGTCCAGTCTGATCACCGCGTCCAAATAGCGTACAGCTCGCATACGAGAAAGCGGAGAAGTATTGTCTGAGCTTGACTTGAATGGTAAGCACTTCTTCTTCATCTATCCATGCGATAGCCAGAAAACGCCAGGCGAAATGCTGCTTAGTGATTTTCACCTGAGCTAGTTTTAATTCTGGCTGTTTTGAAATCGGATCAAAGGCAGATGTACTTAAAGCGTTCACGCCAAGGTGAGAAATAATCTCGTTATGGGCATTGATGTGATGCCCACCCATCATCTCTTGCCCCCAATGCATAGGGATGAAGACCTGCCCCGCACGGAGCGTTTCACTTTGCTGTACTGGCAAGATCAGCTTGCCGCGTGAATTGCTGATCTCAAGTAAATCACCATCGGTGAGAAAGCGGGTTTGCATATCGCTGACAGCTAACTGTATTGCCGGCTCGGGTGCATGGGCATATAGCTGAGCCACGGTACCTGTGCGACTCATTCCATGCCATTGATCTCTCAGGCGCCCGGTGTTGAGCAAAAAGGGAAAACGCGCCGAGGTTTTTTCCTTAGCAGCGAGATAGGCGGTAGGAATGAACTTCGCTTTGCCGTTAGCGGTAGCGAAATGGGCATCCATATACAGGCGTGGTTGACCCTGAATGGCACCAGAAACGAATGGCCATTGTTGCGGGCCCTTCTCATCCAAAATGGAATAGCTTAAACCGGAGATGTCGAGGTCGCGGCCGCGTGTGCTTCCTCTATGTTCGAGCCAAATATCTTCGCTACAAGCATAGTTAAATTGCGGTGTGAGTTTGCCCAATTGAGTTGCGATTTTGTTCGCTACGTCGACGGCAATTTCCCAATCTGGTCGTGCCTGCCCGATGGGTTTTAATGCGGCCCTGACACGTGAAATGCGTCGTTCGGAATTGGTCACAGTGCCCGACTTTTCACCCCAGCTAGCCGCCGCGAATACGACGTCAGCGTAAGCCATCGTGGCAGTACCTCGATATGCTTCTTGTACAATCACCAGCTGCGCGCGTTCGAGTGCTTCTCGGATGACATGTTGATCAGGCATTGATTGTGCCGGATTGGTGCACACTATCCACAGAATTTTGATGTCGCCTTGCCGAACGGCCTCGAATAACTCTACTGCGGTTTTCCCCGCTGTGCTCGGCACCTCGTCGATTTGCCATAACTGCGCAACTTCGGCTCGATGCTGAGGATTGCTGAGGTCTCGGTGTCCTGATAATAAGTTCGCCATGCCACCTGTTTCTCTTCCCCCCATCGCGTTTGGTTGCCCAGTAAGGGAGAATGGGCCTGCACCTACACGACCAATCTGCCCAGTGGCGAGATGTAAATTAATGAGCGCACTGTTTTTGTCTGTGCCAGCGCTGGACTGATTCAACCCTTGGCAATACAGCGATAGCGTTGCCTTTGAGCTCGCAAACCATCGTGTCGCTTGTAGCAAATCTTGTTCACGAATACCGCAGGTTTTGGCGACCATGCTTGGTGTGTAGTCACGCACGATGGCCTTGAGTTCTACAAATCCTTCGGTATGTTCTCGGATAAACTCTTGATCTAAGTATTCTTCCCATAGACATAGATGCAGCATGCCATTAAACAGGGCAACATCGGTGCCGGGTTGTATGGCCAGATGAAGGTCGGCATCTTGTGCGGTGTCAGTTCGCCGAGGATCGACCACGATGATTTTGAGCTGGGGATTGCGAGCGCGTGCTTCTTCAATGCGTCGGTATAAAACAGGGTGAGCAAAGGCGGTATTTGAACCCGCGATAAAAATCACCTCTGCATGATCGATGTCTTCGTAACAGCAGGGAGGAGCATCTGAGCCCAGGCTTTGTTTGTACGCGGCGACAGCGCTCGACATGCAGAGACGAGAATTACTGTCGATGTTATTGGTGCCAACTAAACCTTTTGCAAGTTTATTGAAGACGTAATAGTCTTCGGTTAGCAATTGCCCCGAAATATAGAAGCCGATACTGTCTGGCCCATGTTCTTGTACGCATCGTGCGATTTGGGTGCTCACGTAGTCGGTGACGTTCTCCCAACTACTGTCTTGTAGCTGATCCTCTCGGTGCAAGCGCAATTGCGGTTGTAGTACTCGCGCTTGTTGCTGCAAAACCGATTTTGCAGATAAATGCAGACTACTTCCCTTGCTACATAACTTGCCGTAGTTGGCAGGATGGTCGGGGTCGCCACGAACGCCGGTGATTTCAACTTCATTGTGCTCGATAATGAGACCGCAACCAACGCCACAATAACAGCAAGTCGATTTAGTTTCGTGCATAGAAGTAGGCATACCCGTGATCACTTTTTGTGTAGTTTCGATATTTCAGGATTCAATAGCGAGTGTTTGAATTTCTTCGCTGTTTAAAAATACGTGGCCGTGCTCTAGTTGAACTTGAAAAGTTTGGCTGCAACCGACATCGGGTGCGGTCGCACAGCCTTTGTGTAATTCAATATTCCAGTTGTGTAGCGGACAGGCTACCTTGTCACCGAAGACGATACCCTGCGATAAAGGACCTCCTTTATGTGGACATTTATCGAGGATGGCAAAAACCTTGTCTTGCGTGGTACGAAAGATCGCTATATTGGCTCCTTGTGGACGCTGAAAAACCCGAGCACCTAAGATCGGAATGTCGTTGATCTCACAGATTTTTTTCCAAGGCGTTGACATATCCTCGTTCTCCTAAGTTGTGGTATAAAGCCGCTAAAATTTGCTTGTAAAAAGTGATAGTGGAGTTTCCACTGACTGTGAATTCCTAGCTAATACTTTCAAATTGACGTACGTCGACCTGTGCTTTTTCAGGTTCATGCCAAGGATCGGCTTCACCTTCGAGTGAGAACAGTAAACGTTGATACAGTTCTTCACGGCGCTCTGCATCTTCAATCATGGTTTTCTTGATGTAGTCCATTCCCACACGTGCGAGGTAATGCACCGTGCGTTCAAGATACCAACCCTCTTCACGATATAACTGCAAAAACGCCCCTGCGTATTGCATCACTTCTTCGTGAGTCTTGAGTTTGACCAAGAATTGAGCGACTTCGGTCTTGATACCGCCATTGCCACCAATATAGATTTCCCATCCTGAGTCGACCCCGATTACACCCACGTCTTTAATGCCTGCTTCAGCGCAATTGCGTGGACAACCAGATACCGCAAGTTTGACTTTATGCGGCGCATACATGCGCGCTAAAGCGCGCTCGAGTTGTTGTCCCATGAGGGTTGAGTTTTGCGTGCCGAAGCGGCACCATTCGCTACCGACGCAGGTTTTCACCGTGCGCAATCCTTTAGCGTAAGCAAGGCCAGATGGCATGCCTAGTTCTTGCCAGACATTGCGTAGGTCTTCTTTTTTCACACCCAGCAGATCTATCCTTTGACCGCCAGTCACCTTCACGGTAGGGATCTGATATTTATCGACCACATCGGCGATACGTCTCAACTCGGAGGCGTTGGTTTCACCGCCCCACATGCGCGGTATCACAGAATAGGTGCCGTTCTTCTGGATATTGGCATGGGCGCGTTCGTTGATGAAGCGTGATTGAGGATCGTCAATGGCTTCTTTGGGCCAGGTTGAAATCAAATAGTAGTTCAGCGCGGGACGACAACTAGCACAGCCGTTAGGTGTTTTCCAATCCATGCTTTTCTGGACGTCGGCAATCGTCAGTAAATGTTGCTGGCGAATCGCTTCACGCACAGTGGCATGTGAATGTTCAGTACAAGAGCACATGGCTTTTGCTTTCGGTGTGGCGGAGTAGTCACCACCCGCGGTGAACATCAGAATCTGTTCGACTAATCCTGTGCAGGAACCGCAAGACGCTGACGCCTTGGTATGCTTGCGCACGTCTTCAATCGTAAAAAGACCTTTGTCTTTAATGGCTTTGACAATCGTTCCCTTGCACACACCATTGCAACCGCACACTTCTGCGCTGTCTGGCATGGCGGCAGCTTTGGTGTGACCCTCATGACCGACATCGCCTGTGTTTGATTCACCGAACATTAAGGAGTCGCGTATCTCGGCAATATTTTTACCTTCTCGCAGCAACTTGAAATACCAACTACCGTCAACCGTATCACCATATAGGCAAGCGCCAATCAATTTGTCATCTTGAATTACTAATTTCTTATAGACGCCCCCAATAGGGTCGGACAAGATGATTTCTTCTGTATCTTTTCCTCCTGAGAAGTCACCTGCCGAGAACAGATCGATGCCGGTGACTTTTAATTTGGTGGAAGTGAGTGAGCCCTGATAGCGACCAATACCAAAGTTCGCGAGATGATTCGCACACACTTTGGCCATTTCAAATAATGGTGCCACCAAGCCATACACCGTACCCCGATGATTCACACACTCGCCGACGGCATAGATGCGCGGGTCGTAAGTTTGCATGGTGTCATTGACCACAATGCCGCGATTGCAATAGAGACCTGCCGATTCCGCGAGACTAGTATTCGGACGGATGCCGACCGCCATCACAACTAATTGCGCTGGAATTTCGAGCCCATCACTAAAGCGAATCGCACGTACTTGAGCATGCTCATCACCGAGGAGAGCTTCGGTGTTTTTCTCTAATAAAAATTGAAGACCGCGCTCTTCCAGCGAGGATTGCAACATCTTGGCCGCCGTTTGATCGAGCTGTCTGTCCATCAACCACGCGGGTAAATGCACAACCGAGACATCCATGCCGCGCAGTTTTAAGCCATTGGCAGCTTCAAGTCCGAGCAAGCCACCACCAATCACCACGGCATGCTTATGTTGGCTGGCCGCTGCGATCATTTGTTCTGTGTCATGGATATCGCGATAGGCGATGACGCCTTTGAGATCTTTACCCGGCACTGGCAACATAAAGGGACTAGAACCAGTGGCGATGAGGAGGCGATCATAGCTCGCTTGGGTACCGTCGTCGGCCGTCACGATACGCTTCACTCGATCAATTGCAGTAATCTTTTTGCCGAGATGGAGCGTGATGTGATTCTCGCTATACCACTCGATCTCATTGAGCATGATGTCTTGTATCGTCTGTTCACCCGCTAACACCGGTGACAATAGAATGCGGTTGTAGTTTGGGTAGGGCTCGGCTCCAAATACGGTGATGTCGTATAGGTCGGGTGCGATCTTGAGCAACTCTTCTAGCGTCCGAACACCTGCCATGCCATTGCCTATCATTACTAGTTTCATTTTTTTCATAGTCAACTCCAAAACTTTAGGCAGCGTCTTTGGCAGGATGCGATTGGCGGTGATAGAGAAACTCCAGTACCTGAGCTCGGTATTGTATGTAGTCATGATGGTGAGCGAGTGCCACGCGATCACGAGGTCGTGGCAGATCGACTGTCAGCACTTCGCCGATGGTGGCAGCAGGGCCATTGGTGAGCATGACGATCTTGTCGGACAACAAAACTGCTTCATCGACATCATGCGTAACCATCACTACGGTAGACTGGGTTTGCGCCACAATCTTCATCAATTCATCTTGCAAATGCGCCCGCGTGAGTGCATCAAGCGCGCCGAAAGGTTCGTCCATCAACAATACTTTGGGCTCAATCGCTAAGGCACGAGCGATGCCCACACGTTGCTTCATCCCTCCTGAAATCTCATGTGGACGCTTTTTTTCAGCAGCACTCAAGCCGACTAAGGCTAATGCGCGATGGGTACGATCAACTAATTTGCTCACACGTTCCGCGCGACCAAATACCCGTTCTACTGCGAGATAGATGTTTTCGAAACAGGTAAGCCAAGGCAGCAGGGAGTGGTTTTGGAAAACTACAGCGCGTTCTGGAGACGGCCCCGAGATCTCTTTATTGGCACAAATCAAGTTGCCACTGCTGGCCTTCGTTAGACCAGCGAGTAAGTTTAAGAGCGTCGATTTTCCGCAGCCAGAATGTCCGATCAGCGTAATGAATTCTCCTTTTGCAATGGTGAGATTGATGTCACTCAATGCATGGAAGCTCGCTTGTTTGGTTTTGAACACCATATCGACGTGTTGCACCTCGATATACTTTTTATGCGTCGTGTTATCCATCATATCTTCCTTCTAACTCAGTTGCTGTCGTAGGTAAAAGCGCGCGCAGCGGCGACTAGGATTTGCTCGAGAATGAGGCCCACTAAACCAATGACGACAATGGCGATAATGATGTGCGGAACGTTTAGGTTATTCCATTCGTCCCAAACCCAAAAGCCGATACCTACACCCCCTGTCAGCATTTCAGCGGCGACGATGACTAACCATGCTGTGCCGATCGCCAGGCGGACACCAGTGAGCATGTAAGGCAGTACGCTGGGGAATAGAATGCTGGTAAAGATCTTCCATTCTGAAAGATCGAGCACTCGAGCCACGTTGAGGTAGTCTTGTGGTACCCGTTGAACCCCGATCGAAGTGTTAATGATCATAGGCCAGATGGAGCAAATAAAAATGGACCATATCGCCGCTGGGTGTGCTGCTTTGAATACCAACAAACCAATGGGTAACCAAGCAAGCGGAGAGACTGGCTTCAATAAACTGATGATAGGGTTAAACATCCCCGCTAAGAATTGAAAGCGTCCTATCATAA
>CALKVB010000539.1 GCA_937996605.1 uncultured Oxalobacteraceae bacterium
CTCGAGTTTGACTGAGGTTGGTAACATCGGCAATAAAATCCTCGATAGCAGATTCCCTATGCCTTAGCTATTGGTGTGATCATTTCCAAAAACAGTATGGTTTGATAGTAAAAATTTATGTGATTGGTATTCTCCTAAGCACGAATACACTCGGAAGGACAAAAAGATGGCAGACACATTTGTGTTGGTTTCAATGACAGCCACAAACGGGGAGCTTCCTCAAACAATAAGCTATGCGGAAGATCTTTATCCCATAATGGATAGTAGTAAAGCATCCTGCTATGGAAGCAGCGAGCGAGGCCCTACCTTGCGCGCCATGCTGCGAACCACGCTTGCCTATTACAAAACTGAGCACCTAGGCTATCTGATCACAAAATCGGCAAAGTTGAATTCGAGCGAAGTTGAACTGGCAAGCGCTTCGATCTGCTCGCTAATAGAAGACATTCGCAAAAAACCTGCACAATTGATTTCTCTCCATGAACAACCCGATTGGTCTGACGATGATATTGTTGATGCGCTTGATTTCGCTGGGGACGAGTTTGTGATAAGTGAGTGGGGCGGTGAAGATCTTCCCTACATGGTCAAATTTCTGAAGTCTCATCTACGTGTTTTAGAAACAGCGAAGATGCATAATGAGATTGTGCTACACGCCTGTTCAGAATAGAGTTGAACACTGCAAAATGTGACCTACGGTGCGAGGGTCGTGATTCGATTCAAACTAGGCTTATTCCTATCTTGATTGTTGGAACCTGATCATCTTTTTAAAATATAAGAGTGAAGAACAAATGAATGGTAAGTTGATTTTGCTAATAGCGGGTGCTGCCGCAGTAGCGTGGTATGGCTTGATTGGTGGTAAGAAGGTCGACGAAGACAAAGTGCAAGCCATGTATCGCGACTATATGTCTGCCTTTGATCGTGGTGATTCGAAAGCGGTGTGTGAATTTTTTCACGAGAAACTAACGGGTGAGGTACGGTACCAATCGCGTGTCGTCCCTGAGCTTCAAACAGTGAACAAAGCCAAGGCCTGTGCCGCGGTGGATGAATTTCGTGATGCAAAGCAAAAGTTGGAAGCCCAAGTTGGACACGAGCTTTATACCAATTTGGGAATGACGGTTCAGTCGATCAAAGTCGCTGCCGATAAAAAATCAGCAGAGGTCGAAGTCTTGTTGGAGATGCGCATAGGAACCGAACAAGGGGCGCTACTTGATGCGCGTAGTACGCAGCGTGACGTCATCAAGGCCAACTGGGGTAAACTTCAATTCGTCGAATCGCATGCTTTGGTTAAGTATTACCAATAACCCGGGATTTGACTCACTCAAAGGTTGTGAGGCTGTCTCTCGTCGACATGGAAATTAACTGATTTGTCTGCGAGTGTAAGGAAAGAAAGTAAGGCGGATGCAACCCGCGCCGCCCACCCATTCAACAATCCGAGAGAGTGATTTGCTGCTCGAAGATC
>CALKVB010000540.1 GCA_937996605.1 uncultured Oxalobacteraceae bacterium
AATTAGAGCTCAAAGCCTGGCGCGAGTACTAAACTATCGACGTGCATGAGAGCGTCTTTATTGCTCAATAATAGTCTAAACTCAGCCCCAGACAGTGTACCTTTATTTGAGCAATCGACCTGCCACTGGCGTAATACATATCCAGCTGAGGCCGCACGGGTTTTTACTCTAAGGGCTCCTTTAACCATTCCATAGTCACGCATGATTGATTCTGGGTGAGGGTGGGACGGATGCGGCACCAAATTAAGTTCAACTATTTCTTGCCATTGCTTATCAAATTGTAGGTCTTCGTGGGTCTGGATTTCATGTCTTTTGTCTCCTAAGTTGAATTCAGAAAGTTTTTCCATTCGTGTAAGGACCAAGTCGCGAAATTCATTTTTTGTACGATCGAAAGCGCGTACATGCCATCGCAAACCGGAATCTACTAAGGCAAGTGGAACAATCTCACGAGGATTGGCACCGGTTTTCATAGAATGGTAAATCAGTTTGAGTGGTCTTCGATTGTGAATTGCACGCGTAATTGTCGCTAAAAGCCTCAAGGGTGGTTGATTCAATCGAGCTGGCACACTATTCGGTAGTAACGTGTAATCTGTTCCTCGTTCGCCATCGCCAAAGCCCGAAGTTAGTGCAGATAGGACTCGTTCGGGCTGGTGTTGAAATATTGGTTTGAAGTCTGAGTCATATTGATAAGACTTTCCAATATAAATGAGGTTGTTGGGTGCCAACTCCTTGTAAAGCACTAAATCACGTGTGCCTGCGGCCGTCGCTATATCAAATCGTTCTAATACATCTTTGCGACTCACTTTTCCCAAGAACCACAACCTAAATTCAATAAACGCTAAGCGCTCGCGCTGAGATGTTGAAAGTGCGTCGAGTAAAAAATTTGACATTGCGGTTACCTAAAATAAATCTCAATAAATCCAAAAACATTCTATCATTCGAATCATTTTGATGCTATATTATTTATGAGATCTTTTTGATTCGATTGAGAGTTGAGATGGACGGCACCAAAAATCCAACGCAAGTTCCCTTTGCATTCCCATTAGTAGTCGCAAAACCGTCACAGCCACAGGTTTGTTTGAAAACTGTACATCTGTTGCGCGCACTTCTGAAACAGGCTGAGGTTGGTGAAGTGAACGGTATCGTTGTTGCTACTTTGGAGAGTGATGGTGCTTACCAATTATTGTTGGAGGGCGAGGCACTGAACACCAATAATCAAATGGTAGTTTTGGGAATGCTAACCGCGCTACAGAAAACGATTCTGGATCTGTAGCAGATGATTAAATTAAAAGGTAAAGAATGAGTTTAATTCAGCAAATACCTGATGCCCCGCTAGATATTATTGGTGACATTCATGGGGAATACGACGCTTTACTAAATTTACTGAGACACTTAGGTTATGACTATGCTGGAAATCATCCAAATGGTCGCACAATTGTGTTCGTTGGTGATTTCTGCGATCGAGGCCCAAACAGTCCAGCGGTGCTCGCATTGATTGAGCAATTGATTGTTGCCAAACGTGCGGTTGCTGTTTTGGGGAATCATGAACTTAATCTCCTTCGTGCAGAGGCTAAAGATGGTTCGGGTTGGTTTTTTAATGAGCGTGTTGAACGAGATAATCACAAGTACTCACCGTATGAGAAGGTGGAGCAACTCGATAGGGAAAAAATTATCTCATTCTTATTGACGCTGCCAATAGCTCTTGAACGAGAAGATCTTCGGGTTGTACATGCAGCATGGATGCAGGACCAAGTTCAAATATTAAAAAGTCGTTCCATCGGAAGTCAAATCCAGTCCTATGTCGAGTGGGATCAACTAGCGCTTAACCATGCGAGTGATTTTTTATCGT
>CALKVB010000541.1 GCA_937996605.1 uncultured Oxalobacteraceae bacterium
ACGCTCTTCCGATCTCGTTTTTACGTAAGTCTAGTCTTGATGAATTGCCTCAGCTGTGGAGTATTTTGATCGGCGATATGAGTTTTGTAGGCCCGCGCCCTGCTTTGTACAATCAAGATGACTTGATCGCCCTACGCACTGAAAAGAACGTTCATACGATCGTCCCAGGTTTAACCGGTTGGGCACAAATCAATGGGCGAGATGAATTACCGATTCCACAAAAAGTAGATTTGGATGCGTATTATCTTGCAAATCAATCTTTTTTACTCGACATCAAAATTTTGTTTTTAACTTTTTTCAAAGTTATCAAACGCGATGGCGTTACACATTAATACAGTCAAATAAGCAGCGCTAGTTTATAGTGAACTTAAGCATAATTTAAATCGATTTTTTCTTGTTCTCTAAGGTTTCGAAAATATGATGCAAGCCCTCGTCAATTTACCGCGATTAAAAAAGCAAATGATCGCTGGCCTAGTTGACTCTATTTTCTTACCACTCGCTTTTATCTTGGCGATCATGACTCGCTACGAGTCAATCAATATCGAATTATTCAAGCATTACGCCTGGCTCATCTGCGCTGCGCCACTGTTCTCTATCCCGATTTTCATTCGCATAGGCTTATATCGTGCAGTGATTCGATACATCGATGAGAAAATGGTACGCGTCGTGGTGATAGGCGTCACGCTTTCGGTTGCGGCATTGGCCTTCCTCAGTTTCATGCTACAACTGACGGGAATTTCGCGCGCGGTATTCATCATTTATTGGTCTGGTGCCATTTTGTATGTCGGTGCCAGCCGATTACTCGCACGAGCCTACCTTTCCGGCATACGTCGCAACCCACATAGCTTCAAAATTGCCATCTATGGCGCAGGCAATGCTGGGGTTCAACTCGCCAACGCCTTACACGCCAATGACGAGTATGACTGCGTTGCTTTTATTGACGACAATCGCAATCTTCAAGGTTCATCGATTGGTGGCGTCAAGATCTATGCACCAGATCACGTCAACCATTTAATCAAGAACTTACACATCAAAGAAATTTTGCTGGCCATGCCACGCATTTCCAAAGCTCGCCAAAAGCAGATTCTCGATCAACTTGAAGAGTACAAGTTACGCATCAAAGTGACGCCATCGATTAAGAGCTTAGTCAATGGTGAGCTCCGTGTGCAAGACATTCGCGACGTAGAAATTGAAGACTTGTTAGGCCGAGATCAGGTAGAGCCTGACGAGCAATTACTCGCCGCTTGTATCTATCAACAAAATGTTTTGGTTAGTGGCGCAGGAGGATCGATTGGCTCTGAGTTATGCCGTCAGATTCTCAAACAAAAACCTAAACATTTGGTTTTGCTGGAGATGTCTGAGTTTTCTTTGTATTCGATCGAGCAAGAACTCAATCAGCTATTACCTCAACTTGCGCCCCACTGCCGCATCACACCATTTCTTGGTTCCATCCATGATGGCGAGAAAATCAAGCGGATTTTTACTAGCTTCGCCATCGACACGGTGTACCATGCGGCCGCCTATAAGCACGTACCTTTAGTAGAACACAATCCTATTGAAGGTATCCGTAACAATGTCTTCGGCACTTTGCAACTAGCGCAGTCAGCCATCGACGCCAAGGTCAAACAGTTTGTCTTGATTTCGACCGACAAGGCAGTACGTCCGACCAATGTCATGGGTGCGACCAAACGCCTTGCCGAGCTTATCTTGCAAGCCAATGCGCGCCGTCAAACGAACACACGGTTTTGTATGGTCAGGTTTGGCAATGTGTTGGGCTCTTCTGGGTCGGTAGTACCACTGTTCCGTAAACAGATTATGCAAGGTGGTCCAATTACCCTCACGCACAAAGAGATTACGCGCTATTTCATGACGATTCCGGAAGCAGCGCAACTCGTTTTACAAGCAGGTGCCATGGGCCAAGGCGGTGACGTTTTCGTGCTTGATATGGGCGAGCCTGTGCGCATTATCGACCTCGCTCGCCGCATGGTGCATCTCTGCGGCCTCGAAGTGAAGTCCGAAGAACATCCAGAAGGCACGATAGAAATTAAAGAAGTCGGCTTACGCCCGGGCGAAAAACTGTATGAAGAATTACTGATTGGCGATAATGTCACTGGTACCACGCATCCACTGATCATGCGTGCACAAGAGGCGGAATTAGCGTGGTCCGTATTACAAACTGCACTGGCTGAGTTGGATGCAGCATGTACGAATTTTGACTATCAAAACCTTCGTCGCTTGATTCAAGAATTAGTCCAAGAATATCAACCACAATGTGGCATTGAAGATTTTATTTGGCGCGAAACGAATAAGTCTTAAAAAACGAACTCACGCCAAGCACCACACCATTTACATTTTTTATTGAGATTATTATGTCCCTACTCTCTAAGAGCATTTTTAAAGCCTACGACATTCGCGGCATTATTGATAAGACCCTTGATGCTGACGTCGCTTATTCGATCGGCCAAGCATTTGGTAGCGCTGCGCTCGCCAAAGGTGAAAAGACTGTTGTGATTGGCCGCGATGGTCGTTTATCTGGGCCATCGCTGGCTGCGGCGTTAGCCAAAGGTTTGCAGTCCACTGGCGTCGATGTCATTGATCTGGGCGTGGTAGCGACACCGATGGTGTATTTCGGTACCAACGTGCTCGGTGCCAGCTCCGGCATTATGGTCACGGGAAGTCATAATCCTCCCGACTATAACGGTTTCAAAATGGTGCTTGCGGGCGAAGCGATTTATGGCGATACCATCTTGGCCTTGTACGACCGCATCGTCGCCAAAGATTTTGTTACAGGTGCAGGCAATTACAGTACACACGACATCAAGGCAAGTTACCTTGAGCGCATCGTAGGTGATGTCAAACTCACGCGACCGATCAAAATTGCAGTGGACTGCGGCAATGGCGTTGCGGGCGCATTTGCGGGTGATTTGTATCGTGCTATGGGTTGTGAAGTGATCGAATTGTTCTGCGAAGTAGATGGCAACTTCCCCAACCATCACCCCGATCCGGCGCATCCAGAAAATTTACAAGATTTGATACGCTGCCTACAAACGTCCGACGCAGAAATCGGATTGGCATTTGACGGCGATGGCGATCGTCTAGGCGTCGTCACTAAAGATGGTCAGATCATTTATCCAGACCGCCAGTTAATGTTGTTCGCAGCCGATGTATTGTCTCGCAATGCAGGTGCACAGATTTTGTACGACGTGAAATGTACCCGTCATTTAGCCTCATGGATCAAAGCCCACGGCGGTCAGCCTTTGATGTGGAAAACGGGTCACTCTTTAGTCAAAGCGAAATTGAAAGAAACAGGCTCACCACTCGGTGGTGAAATGAGTGGCCACGTGTTCTTCAAAGATCGCTGGTACGGATTTGATGACGGCTTGTATGCCGGCGCTCGTTTGCTTGAAATCTTGAGCAAAGTCGCCGATATGACCAAAACTTTAAATGATTTACCACAATCGACCAGCACGCCTGAGCTGCAACTCAAACTCAGTGAAGGTGAAAATTTCGCCATCATTGAACAGATGCAGAAAAATGCCAATTTCCCTGGATCCACCGAAATTATTAGTATTGATGGTTTGCGTGTGGAATATCCAGATGGCTTCGGCTTAGCGCGTTCTTCAAATACTACTCCAGTGATCGTGATGCGTTTTGAAGCCGAGTCTCCCGAAGCATTGGCGCGCATTCAAGCTGCCCTAAAATCAGCGATCTTGGCGGTAAAGCCAGATGCAGTTTTGCCTTACTAAATTATTAGCAGCACGATGAAAATACTTCTAATTCGCGTGTCCTCACTCGGCGATGTTTTGCATAACATGCCCATCGTCGATGACATCAAAGCGCATTTCCCTGATGCTCAAATTGATTGGGTGGTGGAAGAAGCCTATGTCAATTTGGTGAAACTTCAACCCAAGGTCAACAAAGTGATTGCCTATGCCCAGCGACGCTGGCGCAAGAGTTTGGGTAAGAAGGAAACACGTGCAGAGATTAAACATTTCTATCGCACGCTGAGAGAAGAAGAGTATGACTTCGTACTGGAAACACAGGGGTTATTAAAAACAGGCATCATCATGGGTATGGCGCGCACGACCAAACAAGGAAAAAAGGTCGGCCTTGCGAATGGCACCGAGGGCTCGGGCTACGAAGGATTCTCGCGCATCTTTCATGACATCAGCATACCTACCGCCAAACGTACCCATGCAGTCGAACGCGGTCGTGTTGTGGCGGCAGCTGCCCTCGGTTACCAAGTTCATACGCCAGCCAGTTTTGGCTTGCAGAAGCTTGAGCTGCAACCGGAGTGGATGCCCAAAACGCCCTACATTGCTTTTTTTCACGCCACAGCAGGGGAATCTAAAAAATGGCCACGCCATCATTGGATCGATACTGCACGCGATCTACAAGTCACAGGCTGGCCCATTTTACTTCCTTGGGGGAACGCCGCAGAAAAGGTAGAAGCAGAAGCTATGGCAGCACAGATGAGTAATGCGCAAGTTTTGCCACAACTTTCTATGCAAGAAGCAACGGTATTGGCACAGCGGGCGGCATTAGTCATCGGCGTTGACACTGGCTTAGTACACATTGCCGCGGCATACGAAACACCCACTATAGAAATTTATTGCGATTCACCGCGTTGGAAAACAGAGGGGAATTGGTCGCCCAAAATTATTAATTTAGGGGACAAAGGTAAGCCGCCAAGTGTGGCTGAAGTGGAGATTGCTTTCGAGAGCTTGTTAGGCAACTCGCAGACCAATTAAGGCCGATTTTCAGAAGCGTTAATTGAAAAATGTTGGGCTAGCACCTTCACGAAACAATCCCGACAACACCAAAATCAATTGATTGGACTGCTTATTTTTTCTTCCAGAAATATAAGAAAAGTTGTCACACCACGACCGAACTAGAGAGAACAAATCAAATATACTCGCTGCCCATATCTTCGCTCGATTCTGTTAATGTGATTTTTAAATTAATTACCGTCAGAAAAAGTAAACCCGCGGCCATTAGTCATTGAATCTAAGGGTTTCTCTTCGCTTACAATTCATTTAGACACAATAGCCATTAAACTGTAGGGCCAATCAGATCCCACAGGTTTCCATACAAATCCTTAAATACTGCCACCGTGCCGTATTGAGCCTGATTCGGTCCGCGCACGAACTCAAGGCCCTTATCACTGTAAGCTTGATAATCTCGTTGAAAATCATCGGTATGCAAGAAGCCCATCACTCTGCCACCCGTTTGATCTCCAATACGTTCCGATTGACCCTCACTATTTGCACGCGCTAACAAAAGCTTAGTTGAATGGGCGGATGCGCCTTGCGGTGCAAGCACCACCCACCTCTTATTTTGTTCTGGCATCACTTGATCTTCAATCAGCGTAAAGCCAAGAACTCCGACGTAAAAGGCAATAGCCTCGTCGTAATCACGCACGATCAGAGTAATGAGACCTATGTGTTGCATGCGACGAGACTCTCCATATTAACTATTAAAATCAGAATTTATACAAAAGACTAGCTGCAACATTGCGCGTGTCACTTGCTGGTTTCTGCACCTCTAATCGAGCACTGAAACTCTGATTGAAATGATAGGCGACACCAAGGCCGACTAATGCACCCGAGTCCGATTTATTACTGCCCCGTCCCCAATAAGATGCAGTCGCGGAGAGTTTGTTGTAGCCGAGACGGCCATAAAGATCAAAGTCTTTTGCCACATTAATAGCGCCCAAACCCGATAGCGATGTTTGTTTCATATCGACATCCACGCCAAAAAAATTGAAACTTAATAATTGGCGATGACCTAATTCAAACGACAACTGAGGATTCACTTGATATCCGGCAAAAAAACCCATACTTGCATAGTTATCGACAAATTTGTCGGATTTGGTGTTTCCAAAATCGAAGCCTCCATACCAACCTTCATCGCCTGCAAACGCCGTACTAGAAGCCAAAACCAAGCACGTTGCCAACAAAATTTTCTTAAACATGGTCTATTCCTCAAATAAAAAAGATGCCAACTTAAAAGTCAGATGTTAAATAAAGAGACAGACGAAATATATTTCTTAACACACCAATAACGACCGTTGGTCGGAAATATAAAAAGTTTTTTCGCAGCGGAAGTTTTTGGAGAAATACCGTCATTAATTACACAAATAGAATGCCGTAAATGTCTGCGCTTTTTCGATAACGGCATTACAGAAACTTGTATATGCGTGCAAACCCAAACAAATCGGCGTATGCCACACAAAAAAAGCGCCACTAGCTCCAAGCTCGGCGGCGCTCTCTTCTTGCACCGCAGAGGAGCTTAGAACTTAAATACCAAGCCAGCATTCAAGTTAGTTGTGTCTTTTGCAGCACGCTGCCATTCAACACGTGCACTCACGTTTTCAGTAAAGTGATAACCTAAACCGAGACCGAACAAAGCGCCAGAATCAGAAGCGCTACCTGTGTAACCGCGAACAGACGCAGAGACAGATAGTTTGTTGTAACCAACGCGACCAAAGAAATCAAGATCTTTGGTGATGTTAGAAGATGCGACCAAAGACAATGCAGTTTGCTTTGTATCGACATCTGCACCGAACATTGTGAATGAAGCTAAACGACGGTAGCCCGCTTCTACAGCGATTTCACGACTGAACTGATAACCACCAAAAGCACCGAAACTACCCTTACGGCCATTTACACTGTCAATCTTTGTGCTGCCTGCATCGAAGCCTACATAAACATTGTTGTCAGCAGCAAAAGCAGCGTTAGCGCACAACACTAAAGCGGTAGACAATACGATTTTCTTGAACATTTTTATTCCCTTAATTTGAAATTTTTTACTCATTGGAAAATGAGGGTGGGATTATATATTAAAAAAATGTCAATAGTCAATATGCTATGTTTTTCAATGAATTGCGCTCCCGAAAAACAGAAAAATCAAGACGCGACCTTAGCGTGTAGGCGAAGTGGTCTTTGTTGGGGTGGATTGAGACTTAGCGTCAACCTTACTACCGGGCTCTAAAATCTGAACAAAAATTTCCTCTTTTTTGACCATACCTAACTCGAAACGAGCACGCTCTTCAACCGCCTCGGTACCGTTTTTTAGATCTTCAACCTCGGATTCGAGTTTAGCATTTCGCTGCTTGAGACCATCGTTTTTGATATGCGCTGCAGTCACTTGCTTATCTAGCTCGGAAACGCGTAACCATCCGCCCTTGCCTAACCACAAAGGGAACTGAATCAAGATCACAAGAGCAAGTAATATTAGTGTAATTAAACGCATGAATGTATTCAAATAAAGGGCGCAGTACTTGCAGCGCCACGCCCTCACTCACATCTTATTTCAAATTGTAAAACGCATCACGACCTGGATAGCTTGCGATTTCACCCAAATCTTCTTCGATACGCAAGAGTTGGTTGTACTTTGCCATACGGTCAGAACGAGACATGGAACCCGTTTTGATTTGCAAGGCATTCATACCGACAGCGATATCGGCAATCGTACTATCTTCAGTTTCGCCAGAACGATGTGAGATCACCGCTGTGTAACCAGCACGTTTCGCCATTTCGATCGCAGCGAAAGTTTCGGTCAAGGTACCGATTTGGTTGATCTTGATCAAGATAGAGTTAGCGATACCTTTTTGGATACCTTCTTTCAAGATTTTCGTGTTTGTCACGAATAGATCGTCACCCACGATTTGTACTTTTTTGCCGAGTTTCTCAGTCAAAATTGCCCAACCTTCCCAATCGCCTTCAGCCATGCCGTCTTCGATCGAGATAATTGGATATTTGTCGCACCATGTCGCCAACAAATTAGTGAAATCGGTAGAGGACAATGTCAAGCCTTCGCCTTCCAAATGATACTTACCATCTTTGTAGAATTCGCTTGCAGCGCAATCTAAGCCCAAGGCGATTTGTGTGCCTGGTGTGTAGCCAGCCGCTTCGATCGCTTGAATGATCAACTTGATCGCTTCTTCGTGATTTTCTACGGAAGGAGCGAAACCACCTTCGTCACCGACTGCAGTCGTCAAACCTTTGTCATGCAAAATCTTTTTCAAGCTATGGAATACTTCAGCACCGTAGCGAATCGCTTCACGGAACGTTGGCGCGCCGACTGGAATGATCATGAACTCTTGCAAGTCCAAGTTATTGTCGGCATGAGCACCACCGTTGATCACGTTCATCATTGGCACTGGCAATTGCATTGCGCCAGAACCGCCGAAATAACGATACAAAGGCAAGCCTGCTTCTTCAGCCGCGGCTTTAGCAACCGCCATAGAAACCGCCAACATCGCATTCGCACCTAAACGGCTCTTGTTTTCTGTGCCATCCAAATCGATCAAGGTGCGGTCCAAGAAAGCTTGTTCATTCGCATCCAAACCCATAATCGCTTCAGCGATTTCAGTATTGATGTTTTCGCAGGCTTTCAACACACCTTTGCCGAAATAACGAGATTTATCGCCATCACGCAATTCAATTGCTTCGCGTGAACCAGTCGATGCGCCCGATGGTACGGCCGCACGGCCCATCACACCAGATTCCAACAAGACATCACATTCCACTGTTGGATTGCCGCGTGAATCAATCACTTCACGACCGATAATATCTACGATAGCACTCATTCAATTTCTCCTAAACGATCAAATTACAGTAAATAAAGGTTCATGCTTAAGCAAGGAATACAAAAACTCAATTTGGACGATATAGCACTCTCTGTCAGAGCTCTATACGGTGCAGATAAATGCCGCGAGTCGCAATGCATTCATCAGATCTTTCGCGTCTAGACATTCTGCGTCATGACAGCGATTTTTGTAACGCCAAGCTTGCAAACCGATGATAAAAAATGCCTCGCAAAGCGTATGCTCTGGGAGGCATTTTCTTAATTGAAACTAGATTCTAAGAATCCATTTTTCTTCACTACACGATCTAAATCCATCAATGTAGCCAACAACTCTTTCATACGTCCCAGTGGTACGGCATTCGGGCCATCTGACATCGCTTGCGCTGGATTTGGATGAGTTTCCATAAACAAGCCTGAAATACCGACCGCAACAGCAGCGCGCGCCAAGACGGGCACGAACTCACGTTGACCACCGGATGAAGTACCCTGACCACCTGGCAACTGTACAGAATGGGTCGCATCGAATACGACTGGGCAATTGGTTTCACGCATGATCGCTAACGAACGCATATCGGAAACTAAGTTGTTATAGCCGAAGGAAACACCGCGTTCACAGGCCATGAAATTATCTTCTGACAGGCCTGCTTGTTGCGCTGCCAAACGCGCTTTTGCAATGACATTGATCAT
>CALKVB010000542.1 GCA_937996605.1 uncultured Oxalobacteraceae bacterium
CGTGTGCTCTTCCGATCTTTGGCTGTTACAAGATGCGCTAGTGAATGTGAAACGCGTACCAAGATCTGCTATCAATCATCCCTATGTTAAGTCTTGAGAAAAAAATGAAGTTGTTGAGTTTTCGATTTATCCATACTTTGCTTGCTAGTCTTGTACTGCTGATTTATCCATTCGTAGTTGCCGCGCAAGGTATTCAATTGCGAGAGCCTGCGTTGCGGGCACACCTTTCGTATTTAGCAGATGATTTATTAGAAGGACGCGGTACTGGACAGCGGGGCGGCGATTTGGCCGCACACTATCTCGCCACACAAGCCCAAATCATTGGGCTTCATAGTTTGTCTAAAGATTCAAATCATCCGTATTTACATCAAGTCAGCATTCTCGGTGCCAAAAACCTTAGTGCGTCGACGATTCAGTTCGAGGCGGGCGATGGTGTATTTGCTCCTCAGATTGGCTCTGAAATTCTAGTGGGTAGTTCAAATGGTAAGGAAACTGTTGATTTCACTGCACCTGCTGTTTTCGTTGGTTACGGTATCAAGGCAGCTGAGGAAAATTGGGACGACTACAAAGCGGTAGATTTGCGCGGCAAAGTGCTGATAATGTTGGTCAATGATCCACAACCGACGAAAGAGGAACCGAATAGATTTGGTGGCGCGGCCATGACGTATTATGGGCGCTGGACGTATAAATTCGAAGAAGCTGCACGTCATGGTGCGGCGGGTGTTTTATTGATTCATACGGATGCGTCGGCAAGTTACGGTTGGAATGTGCCATATACTAATTTTACCCGTGAGCGTTTTAGTTTAGCTGGTGGAGGTAATCCACTCGAAGGCTGGTGGGCAGAGCATAGTATTAAACCGTATTTGCAGCAACGAGGAGTAGATCTCGATGCGCTCAGATTAAAGGCGGAGCGGCGTGATTTTTCCCCTATAGATCTCAATTTTCAAGTCACCGTTCACTTGCGATCTCAAGTGCGACAAGTACAGCAGTACAATGTTGCTGGAGCGGTGCCAGGTACCGATCCTAAATTGAGGGATCAAGCGATTATTTATTCCGCACATTGGGACCATCTTGGGATCATTGAAGAGACTGGCAAACCAACGCAAATCTGGAATGGCGCAGTGGATAACGCCACAGGCGCTGCTGCTCTGTTGGTCATGGCGGAACATGCCGTTAAGCATCCGACGAAACGTACTCAGATTTTCCTGTGGCCTGCAGCTGAAGAGCAAGGATTAATTGGTAGTTTCGCTTACACGCAAGCTCCCGCATGGCCATTAGCCAACACGATTGCTGACCTCAATTTAGATAGTATGAACTTTGTTGCTAAGACCAGGGATATTGGCGTCGCTGGAAGTGAACGTAGCACTCTCTTTGTGGCTGCGCAAAAAGTTGCGAAAGCAATGAATTTGAAAATCGCAACACCAGTACCAGATCTTGGTGGAGCCTACTACCGAGCTGATCATTTTAATTTTGCACGAGCTGGCGTACCCGCATTTAATGTTGGTTCAGCGGTTTTTTCCGGCGATGGATATTTTGACTTTGAGCATGATCAAGAACTGACCACCAAGAAGATGAAGCACTTTAAGCTTGATTATCATACGGTGCGCGATCGTTATGATCCAACTTGGAATTTGAGTGGCATGCTACAGCAAGCCGAGTTTACGCTGCGCTTAGGATATTTGTTGGCGAATGATGCCAAAGTGCCGCAGTGGAAGAAAGGCGATCCGTATGGGCTGGTTAAACGCTAACTGCTCGGCGAGTGAATAATGTAAATAAGAAAAAGGCGGTGATCGAGTTTCAACGATCACCGCCTTTTTTGATTGGTTCAGGCTGCTAACATCGAGCAACCCAATTTTGGTCATTCAAGGTGTATGCAAAAAAACAAGCTCTTAGCCATTGATTACTTTACGGGTATAGGATTCAAGATAGTTCATGAGATTGTCAGCCCCTTGTGCTGCCGCGTCCTCATTACCATCGGCAATTCCTTGTGCCAACAGCATATGGCAACGAGCGGCTTCATGCATGTCACCTTCGTGTTGGTAGGCATACCAAAAGCGACGGCATTTAATGATTAATGGAATCACCGCTGCTACTGCTGATGGATTACGACAGGCTTCATGCACCACATGATCTAAAGCTTGATCCGCTGCCATGAATTCTTCCAACTTGCCGTTATTTGCTGCAGTAACCATTTTCTCGCCGCAGTTATAGATATCTTGTCGCAGTTGAGGAGTGGCTCGGCGTGCTGCGCTAGTGGCAATTAAACGTTCGATGACGCGACGGGTTTCAATCAAAGTGACATGTTCAGCAGCTTCAATATCTTTGACAATGAGACCACGACGGGGCAATTGCACAATCAGTCCATTCGATGACATACGCATCAGGGCTTCACGCAAGGGAGTTCTCCCCAAACCCGTAATCTCAATGAGTTCCGACTCCACGATCGGTGCGCCAGGTTTGAGCTGGAGCGTGACAATCATACTTTCTATCGCATCGTAGGCGACATCAGCGGCACGCAATTTATTGGGCGTAGTAACTTTTGGCGGTTGCATACATTGGCTGTTGCGAAATTTATCATTGGATTATAAGTTATCCCATCAATTCCACTCAATTTTCTTTTGTCTTAGCACGAAAATTCCATATGAAAAAAGCGACAGTTGTTAAGCTGCCGCCTTTATCATCGCTTAAAATTTAAAAACTTGATAATACTAAAAAGTAATTTTATGCGAGGTAATGTGTTTTGACCTTGGTGTAAAACTCAAGAGCCATACCGCCTTGTTCTCTCGGACCAAAACTCGAAGCTTTTGTTCCTCCAAATGGGACGTGGTAATCGACGCCTGCAGTCGGTGCGTTGACCATTACCATACCTGCTTGCATTTCACGCCGAAATTGGCTTGCGTATTTTAGCGAGGTCGTACAGATTCCGCCCGACAAACCATAAGGGGTTGCATTCGCAACCGTCATCGCTTCTTCAAAATTTTTGACTTTGACCAAGGTACTGACGGGGCCGAAAACTTCTTCTTGATTCAATCTAGCTTGAGGATTGTGATTTTCGATAATCGCAGGACTGAAGAAATAGCCACTTCCGGCGAGACGTTCACCGCCGGTCAACAGCGCACCGCCTTCGTCTTTGCCAATTTGGATGTAGTGCAAATTCTTATCGAGTTGACGTTGATCCACTACTGGACCTATCTGAGTCGTTGACTCAACGGCTGCGCCTACTTTCAAAGCCTGCGTTCGTTTTAGCATCGCATCGCGGAAACTATCGTAAATGTGCTCTGTGACGATGGTTCTGCTCGAGGCTGTACAGCGTTGACCGGTAGAGTAGAAAGCCCCATTGACTGCGCATTCAACCGCCACACTGAGGTCTGCATCATCGAGGATGACCAATGGATTTTTACCTCCCATTTCGAGCTGGTATTTTTTCAGATTAAGGGCGCAATGTTGGGCGATTAACTTGCCGGTCTGAGTTGATCCCGTAAAACTAATCGCGTCAACCGCACGATGTTCAACGAGTGTTTTACCTGCGACGCCATCACCCATCACTAAATTGAATACGCCTTTCGGCAAGCCAGAACGCGAGATAATTTCGGCCAATGCCCAGGCACAGCCTGGAGTTAATTCAGAAGGTTTCAGTACTACCGCATTCCCACAAGCTAGCGCTGGAGCTGTTTTCCATGCAGGAATCGCAATTGGAAAATTCCATGGCGTGATGAGCCCCACCACACCAACGGCTTCTCGTGAAGTAAGGACTTCCATATTGGGGCGAACAGATGCAATCGCTTGCCCCCCAATACGGAGTGCTTCGCCGGCAAAGAACTTGAAGATAAAACCAGCTCTCGTCACTTCACCGACTGCTTCAGGCAGTACTTTGCCTTCCTCTCGTGCTAACAATAAACCGAGTTCTTGCTTGCGCGCGAGGATCTCTGTGCCGATGAAATCTAGTACCTCGAAACGTTGTTGCGGCGTTGAACTGCTCCATACTTTAGCCGCTTCGGCTGCGGCGACCACTGCGGACTCCATATCTTGAACGCTTGCTTCTGCATATTCTCCGATTACCTCATCGGGATTTGAGGGATTGATATTTAAGCGTGTTTTGTCTGAGGCGATCCATTCGCCGTTGATAAAATGATGGAAGATACTCATGAATTGTCCTTCAACGAAAATTGTTTGGAAGCTTTGCTAAACGTAATAACAGGAAATGTGGCTTCGATTGAAAAAGTGTGTATAGCATGCTTGAAATCAATCGGTATTATGCTGGCACAAAGTAGATGACCGCAACACCAAGATGCATAGGTCGCTGGACTTTTGTACTCTGGTATTCTGCTCAAATTTGATGCCTGAAGTATCGTCAATCAAGTTGTTTACTTATTGTGAACGGATACGCGACAAACAGGAAAAGTTATAGGTTAGGTTATAGGTTATCGCCGATATCAGGGCGTGTTGCCAAGGCTTTTTGCACCGTGAACTTGACGCGTTCAGGTTCTGTACCAACTAGCGGTTAATGAGGATGACGTACATACTCATTGCCCACACCAATCAATGTTTCGACCACTTTGTTATAGACCATCAAAGGTAACTGCACTGCATCTGCAATCACACGCAATTTGTCTTTTACTGCTGGAAAAAGACCGCGCCATTTTTGGAGGCTCATTTTTGCTGCCTTTGTAATTTAAGTTGAACGGTTAGATACCAGTAATTGAGCCGAAGTGTAATCTCAATCAAATATATTATCAATATATTGATGGGGTTTTGTAAGAAAGATTTAAATTATTTGGAAGTTGAATGATCGCGCGAGGTAAAAAAGTGCATTTGAAACATCATTTTCCAAATAAAGTTCGTAAAAACCACACATTTAAAAAAACTTAATGGTGCGATTTAAAAAAACAGCAAAATCAGGTAAGATTGTTGTTAAATATTTAACCAAAAGAAACAAAAAGTTAGAGATGTTAGACATGATACTTAGCGCGAAAGCCAATGAGACCAGTGACACGGTTATGGCACCGCGAATACATTTGGCGAATGCCATCGACAATGTGTTTTTTGCAGAACCATTGTTTGATGCGATGCCTGACGTGGTGTTTTTTGTCAAGGATCTTGACGGGAGATACGTGGTAGTCAACCAGACTTTGGTGACTCGATGCGGTTTGAAAGATAAGTACGATTTGATAGGGCGTACGGTCAATGAAGTATTCCCTCCAAGTTTGGCGGCCACTTTCGAGCAACAAGACCAGTTGGTTTTAAGTGCAGGGCAAGAAGTGCGCGATCAGCTCGAATTGCATCTATATCCCGACCGTGATCCTGGTTGGTGTTTAACCAATAAAATCGCTCTACGCGATGGGGCGCAGAGGATTATTGGTTTGAGTGGAACTTCGCGTGATCTCGGGATGCCAGACCAGCGCCATCCTGTTTATCATCGTATCGCAGCGGCGGTGCGACATATCCATACGCATTACGCTGAAAATGTGCACATGGCAGAGTTAGAGAAAATTACGGGACTTTCGGTAGCGCAGATTGAGCGCTATTTCCAAAAAATCTTCTCTCTTACGCCACGTCAATTTATGACCAAAGTTAAGCTTGATGCGGCAACGAATTTACTGGCGGATCATAGTCGCAGTATCACAGATATTGCTGCCTCCTGCGGCTATCAAGATCACAGTGCTTTCAGTCGCATGTTCAAAGCAACAGTCGGCGTGACTCCCAGCGAATATCGTGAAGTGCTCATCAAGCGACAAATTCACGCACATTAAATACGACGCTTCTCGAAACCAAGGAAATGCTTTCTTCACGCCCGGGTCTGACCCGGGTTTTTTTATTGGTCGATGATATTTATTGTTTTTGCTTGTTGATTGCAGTTGTTAATTTGCGTATGACGCCAGCAAGTTTGATGTTCGTTCTCGATAGATTGAATGATATTGTGTAATTGTTGGGAATTTTTTTTGATCACGGTAGTCATAGAAAGTCTTTGTTTCAAAAGTACAGACTTAGTCATTCAAAGCGCTGGTGAGTAGATAGGCGTTTTTCAATTCGCTCAGAAAAAGATTTAATAATAGGAGAATTTATGCAAGTTAGATGGAGGCTGCGGCCACTAGCTTCGATAGTTGTTGGCACTTTAGGTCTTGTGTCGGCATTCGCTCAAGCGCAAAGTAATACTTCCCGAGTTGAAGGCCTGCGTGAAAATAACCCAGGGTGGCATGCCTTGACGGGTGCAAGGGTGGTGACGGCACCTGGTAAAGTGATCGAAAACGGCACCATCGTGGTCAAAGACGGTGTGATTGTCTCGGTCGCGCCAAATGCTCCTGCTCCCGCTGGTGCGAAAGTGTGGAAATTAGAAGGACGAACCGTTTATCCCGGCTTTATCGATATGGCCAGCTCGATTGGCGTCCCTGCCGGTCTAGCTGCTTCAGCTCCTGCAGTTCCAGGGCGTCCGGCGAGTCCGCGGGTGATCAACGGTCGGGCTATTTCTGCGGATAATATCCGTGTACATCCAGAGCAGGATGTGGCAAAGCAACTGGAACCAAAATCTGACGATGTGAAAAATTATCGTGAGCTTGGTTTCGCTACGGTGTTAGCGACACCTAGCCACGGCATCTTCCGTGGACAAAGTGCTTTGTTGAATTTGAGCTCAAATGACAACCCCAAAAACATGGTGATCAATACGCGGGTTGCTCAACATATGGCAAATGAATTAGAAGCGGGTGGACGCGGTATGTATCCGAGTTCGTTGATGGGCGTGATCGCACAAGTAAGACAAACTTTTTATGATGCGCAATGGTACCAACGTGCCACCGACACTAAATTGAAGATTGATCGTCCACAGATCAATGATTCTTTGGAAGCGTTAAGAGCGGTGATTAATGGCCGTCAGCCAGTGATCTATGCCACTGACAACGAGCAAGCTTATCAGCGCATCGCGAAAATTCGTGATGAATTTGGCCTGAAAGTGATTTTGCAGGGAAATGGCTATGAATATCGTCGTACTAATCACTTGAAATCGAGTGGGATGCCCGTGATTGTGCCGTTGCTGTTTCCGAACGCGCCTGAAGTTGATAACCCAGATCTCGTGCTCGATACTTCTTTAGAGGGATTGCAGCATTGGGAGCAAGCACCGTCGAACTTGGCTTACGTTGAAAAGGCTGGAATAGAGTTTGCAGTCACGCCAGCCGGTTTGAAAGATGCAAAAAAAGAATTCTGGGCTCGTCTTCGTCAAGCGATACGTCGCGGTTTGAGTATTGACCAAGCTTTGGCGAGCCTTACCACGGTGCCTGCCAAATTACTTGGTGAGCAAAAACGTTTGGGTTCGATTGCTGCTGGTCATATGGCTAATTTAGTTGTAGCCTCAGGTGACTTGTTTGGTGACGATAAAGCAAACGTAGAAATTACTTTCGTTGAAGGTAAACCGTATGCGACGGAAAACTACAATCGTTTCGAATTGCGTGGAATATGGAATGTAACGAGTGCTGGAAAAACGGCGGTCTGGAATATCACTGGGACAGCAGTGAAGCCGATGTTGACTATTGATGGCGTCAATGTTGAATTGACGCTCAAAGATTCTCAGTTATTGGCGAAGTATACGGACAAAACTGGCGAGCATGTGATTCTCGCCGATGGCCGTGAAAATAGTTTGCAAGGTACAGAGCGCGACGCGGAGGGGCAAACTAAGGCATGGTCAGCGACACGTAGTAAAGTGATGGCGGCTGACATGACACCAGTAAAACCAGAAAAAATGCCAGCAGCATTGAGTAATACCTATCCTGCAGGACCTTTCGCGATGGCGACGCCAGAACGTCTGTCTGCAATCTTAATTAAGAACGCAACGATTTGGACAAGTGCGAAAGCAGGTAAGCTAGAGCAGTCAGACATGCTGGTCGTCGATGGTAAGATCAGTGCGATCGGCAAAGATCTGAAAGCACCAAACAATGCCAAAGTGATTGACGCTAGTGGTAAACATCTGACACCTGGCATTATCGACGCGCATTCCCATACCGCTATGATGCAAGGCATTAATGAAGCGACCAGCTCTATTACTGCCGAAGTACGTGTCGGCGATATCATTGATGCATCGAGTATTAATATCTATCGCCAATTAGCAGGTGGTGTCACGACTGCCAATGTATTGCATGGTTCGGCAAATACTGTGGGTGGTCAGAATCAAGTCATTAAACTTCGTTGGGGCTCTGACGCAGAAGGCTTGAAATTGGAAGGCGCTTTTCCCGGTATTAAATTTGCCCTTGGTGAGAACGTCAAGCAGGCCAACTGGGGGAATGAATCAACAGGGCGATACCCGCAGACGCGCATGGGGGTAGAGCAAATTTTGCGCAGCGCCTTCTTAGCGGCCCGTGCCTATAAAGAAGAGCGTGACGCGTGGAAAAAATCACCTTCAAATAGTATTGAACCACGTCGGGATTTGCAGCTTGACACTTTGGTTGAACTGCTAGAGCGTAAACGTATGATTCACATCCATTCTTATCGCCAAGATGAAATTTTGATGTTCGCTCGTGTGGCACAAGAATTCAATCTTTTGGTCGGTACTTTTCAGCATGTGATGGAGGGGTACAAAGTGGCAGACGTGATCGCTGGTTTGGGCGCGGGCGGTTCTACCTTCTCTGATTGGTGGGGCTATAAAATGGAAGTCGCAGATGCAATTCCTTTTAATGGTGCCTTGATGCATAACGCTGGTGTGGTTACGAGTTTTAACTCAGATAGTGATGAATTGGCGCGCCACTTAAATACTGAAGCGGCTAAAGCGGTCAAGTATGGTGGATTATCGGAAACTGAAGCATTCAAATTTGTGACCTTGAATCCAGCCAAACAATTAAAAATTGATCATCGCACAGGTTCTTTGGAAGTAGGCAAAGATGCAGATTTTGTGATTTGGAATACCAGCCCTTTGTCTACCTTCAGTCGCGCAGAGCAAACATGGATAGAAGGTCGCCTGTACTTCGATTTGGCGAATGATGCAAGACTGCGTCAAGAAGCGCAAGCGGAACGTCAACGAATCGCCGCTAAATTGATCGCCAGCAAGAGTAATGCACCAACAGCGACAGCAAAAGCCGCGGATGCAGAAAAAACGACTGCCCCTAAAACATCGGCAGAAATGCTCGCAGCGAATCAAGCCTACTTAGAATTGCAACAGTGGCTGCACAGAATGAGCCAACATCGCACAGGCTATTGGGCTGGTGCGGAAGCACATGAGTGCACGGAGGATCTATAATGAATCACACACAAACTAATCGTATGCACAATAAAAA
>CALKVB010000543.1 GCA_937996605.1 uncultured Oxalobacteraceae bacterium
TTAAATAAGTTCAGTTCTGTTTCTTTTAGTTTAGTTGAAAATTGCCTGCTTGAAGGAGTTGTAAATTGGAATTCTATGTGATGGTCAAATCGCACAATCGGTATGGTGGTCATACTACCCTCTCACGAGTCGGGGATTTTCTTCTTATGGGAAGAGAAAATTTTGGAGATGCTGTGAAAGAACTAACGGTTACGCTTTTTCTGTCCGACTCTGGTCCTGCAAAAGAGACTCTTGAAGAGCTTCTTGATAAACACAATAACTTTCGCTCATCGTTACCGAAACTTACCTATAGAAAGAAAAATGGTAAGGTCGAGATCGCTATCGCTAGTTCGGTCATGGATGCCAGTGAGTGGATTCCGTCGCGCCTTCTTTCACTATCGTTATTTGAGCGTGCTGTTGATGAGATCGTAGGCGCGTTATCCCTAATGCGAAAGAAACTTAACAGATCAGATGCATTTGATCTTGATGCCTTTCTTTTACATTGCGAAGCCTCCAAAATTCGCATTCCCCGCACTGAATTAGAGCTTCAAGAACTCGCAGTTGCTCTTAATGAAGCGAGTAAAGCAAAGCGAGATGCAATGTCGTCATGGCAGAAACTTGGAATTGATTGGGATGAATTCCACTCCCAAGCGCGAGCGATTCTTGATGAACCTTTCTTTTGGGACTGTACCGATGATTTTTCTCCTAATGGTAATGACACTGGCGCAGATTTGTTGGAAAACTATCGAGACTGGATTAAGAGACACAAAGATGGAAGGCCAATTGTATTTTTAGATTATCTGGCTAAGAAATGGGGATACGCAAGCTTTGAGGCATTCGACGAGGATGTTCTAATTGAGTCGGGAATCGGACTTGCTTTTGCGGACATAAAGCTGCGCGGGACATGTGATCAAGAGGTTCGAGACCTTGCCATAGAGTGCATACATCGGCAACGAATTAAGGCCGATGCTGCTCATGACAGGCAGTATCGTGAAGAGAAATTAGCATCCTTAAAGAAGTTCGAAGCGAAACTGGGGAATAAGTGATTGCAAAACATCGGGTCGACTCAGTACAAAAAACGGAAGGCATGCGTTCGATTACGCTGCGCTAATGGAACCTACGTGGCCGTAGCTTTCACTACCGATTCTGTGAAAGATAGCGGATGTTGATTTTGAAAAGCTGTTTTGTTAGGCTAAAAATAAAATGAGACTATTTAATAAAATATTTGGAACAAAAAAAGATGAGCGCACCATCAATCAACTGCTCATTGATATTACAAGACAAAGCAATCAAAAAAGCGACGTCGAGGAACTATATCAACGATTTCCTTCGATGGAAGTTTATTTTAAGATTGTGCAGTCGAATATCCCCTTGCATAATGGAACGAAGCATATCGTGGGCAGTGGTGAAATTCTTGGTATAAAATCGATTACGCTCACGTCCGGGCAGCAGATGGCGCAGTTTCTTGTAGATAAATCGGATCATCGACTTCGTCCGGAATTTGGGGGCATGGGCATACGGGATGCATTTGAGATGGTTATGAAGACCGAAGGCTTGAGTGGTTTAGTGCTGTGTAATCCCAAAGATTATTGGTACGGGATGATGAAGGATGAAATTGCTGAAGCGCTGAGTCGAGGGATCGTTTAGCCAAGTAGGGTGGGCACGCTCTTTGTGCCCACGCCGACTTTGTCATCTTAGCGGATGACGCTCTAGCTGTTTAAGCTTTTCACGTTGTTCGACCGTTACGCGTGGGCACGATGAGGCTGTGCCCACCCTACAAATCCAATCACCCCAACTTAGCAAACTGCTCCTTCATCTTACTCAAAGTAGCAGAGAAGCCCGCGACGCGTTCTTTCTCTTGTTCGACCACCGCTGCCGGTGCACGTGCCACAAAACTTTCGTTGCTGAGTTTGGCTTGTGCTTTGTTGATTTCCGCTTCTAGCTTGGCCATTTCTTTGGAGAGGCGTTCGCGTTCGGCGGCGACGTCGATTTCTACTTTCAACATCAACTTGGTTTCGCCGACGATGGAGACCGGTGCTGGTGAATCCGGCAGAGTGTCGATAATCTGCACTTCAGACAATTTCGCCAAGGCTGCCATGTAAGGTGCATAGCTTTCCATGCGTGCTTTGTCCGCCGCGTTGGCTGGTTGCAGCAGTAATGGTACGCGTACTGCTGGAGACAATTGCATTTCACCGCGCAAGTTACGGCAAGCGTCCGTTGCGGCTTTGAGGCCTGTCATCCAGCTTTCGGCGGCTTCGTCGATGGCTTCCGCATTTACCAATGGGTAGGCTTGCATCATGATGGAATCGCCTCCGGCTTTCAGCGTTTTGCCGGCCAATGGTGCGACGGTTTGCCACAAGGCTTCGGTTACGAATGGGATCACTGGATGCGCCATACGCAAAGTCACTTCCAATACGCGCAATAAAGTGCGACGTGTTGCGCGTTGCTGTGCTTCTGTGCCTTGTTGTACTTGCACTTTGGCGACTTCCAAATACCAATCGCAGTATTCATCCCACACAAACTTGTAAATGGCGGACGCGATATTGTCGAAGCGGTAGTCAGCAAAACCTTTTTCTAATTCTGCTTCCGTGCGTTGCAACGTGGAGATGATCCATTTATCGGCTTGTGAGTAATCGAGATCATTGTCGCTGGCTGTGCCGGTGAAGCCGCAATCTTTGCCTTCAGTGTTCATCAACACGAAGCGAGTGGCGTTCCACAATTTATTGCAGAAATTGCGATAGCCTTCGCAACGGCCTAAGTCGAAGTTGATGTTGCGGCCTAAGGATGCATAGCTCGCCATGGTGAAACGCAAAGCGTCTGTGCCGTAGGCTGGAATGCCGTCGGCGAATTCTTTGCGCGTGGCTTTGTCGATGCTGGCCGCTTGTTTTGGGTTCATCAAGCCGACAGTGCGTTTGGCTGCTAAATCATCAACACTGATGCCGTCGATCAAATCGATAGGGTCTAGCGTATTGCCTTTGGACTTGGACATTTTTTGGCCGCTAGAATCGCGTACCAGACCATGCACGTAGACGGTGTGGAAAGGCACTTTACCCGTGAAGTGCGCCGTCATCATGACCATGCGCGCCACCCAGAAGAAGATGATGTCGAAACCGGTGACCAATACAGAAGATGGCAAGAACAGTTTGCTATCAACCGTCAATTTTGGCCAGCCCATTGTCGAGAACGGAACCAAGGCAGCCGAGAACCAGGTATCGAGCACGTCGTTATCGCGATTCAATGCGCCGGTGTAACCAGCGGCTGCGGCTTTTTCTTTGGCTTCTGCTTCGTTACGTGCCACGAAGGTTTCGCCGTTATCGCCATACCATGCTGGAATTTGATGACCCCACCACAATTGGCGTGAGATACACCAGTCTTGAATATTGTTGAGCCATTGGTTGTAAGTGGTGTTCCAGTTTTCTGGGACGAATTTCACTTCACCGTTCGCGACTTTTTCGAGTGCGACTTCGGCGATCGATTTGCCTGGGAAGTGCGTACCTTCTGGAGCAGGTTTGCTCATCGCCATGAACCATTGATCGGTCAACATCGGTTCGATCACGACGTTAGTACGGTCACCGCGTGGCACCATGAGTTTGTGTGGTTTGACAGATTCGAGCAGACCTAATGCGTCGAGATCTGCCACCATTTGCTTACGTGCGACGAAACGGTCCATGCCTTGGTAAGCAGTAGGGCCGTTTTCATTGATCTTGGCATCCAAAGTTAAGATGCTGATCATTTCTAAGTTGTGACGTTGGCCAACGGCGTAATCGTTGAAGTCATGCGCTGGAGTGATCTTTACGCAGCCTGTGCCGAATTCTTTGTCGACATAGCTATCGGCGATGACGGGGATCTCGCGATCGGTCAAAGGCAGTTTCAACATCTTGCCAACGAAGGCCGTGTAGCGCTCGTCAGTGGGATCAACCGCCACGGCGACGTCACCGAGCAAAGTTTCTGGACGTGTGGTTGCTACCGTCAAATGACCGCTGCCATCCGCGAATGGATAACGGATGTGCCACATGGAGCCATCTTCTTCTTCCGATACCACTTCCAAATCAGATACCGCTGTGCCCAAAACTGGGTCCCAGTTCACCAAACGTTTGCCGCGATAAATCAATCCTTGCTCCACCAAACGTACGAACACTTCAGTCACCACTTTGGAGCGTTCTGCATCCATCGTAAAGTATTCACGATTCCAATCAGCAGAAGCACCCATGCGGCGCATTTGGCCCGTAATTGTGGAGCCGGATTTTTCTTTCCACTCCCAGACTTTTTCTAAGAATTTTTCACGGCCCAAATCATGGCGAGAAATCTTTTGTGCATCGAGTTGGCGCTCCACCACGATCTGTGTCGCGATACCAGCGTGATCAGTACCTGGTACCCACGCAGTGTTATGACCACGCATACGATAGTAACGTGTTAAACCGTCCATAATCGTTTGATTAAACGCATGGCCCATGTGCAAGGTGCCAGTGACGTTGGGTGGCGGGAGCTGGATGCTAAATGAAGGTTTGGATTCATCGGTCGTGGCGGTGAAGTATCCGCGTTTTTCCCATTCCGTGCGCCAAAACGATTCAATATTGGCTGGCTCAAAAGATTTGGCTAATTCCATGATGTGGTCTGACTAAAAAGTAAGTTGAAGATCTGCGATTGCGAGCACTTTTGTGTGCGGTCTCGAGGCGATTGAGATGCCGCAAAAGTGCACAGCGGAACCCTTGATTATAAAGGAGCATTGCACTCCGGCAGAGACTATCTCATGGAAAATTTGCGTTGCAGATATATTAAATCTTCATTTCATGATTGTTTTGTAAATAAAAGAAAAAAGTTTGTGAAAATTTGTGGACAAAATTGGTTTGTACTCAAGAAAAAAGTACTTGATGCCGTATGGAAAATGCTAGCATACGGAAATGAATGGTCTACTCTTGCTGTACTTTTGTGAACCTGGTTTCATGAAAGATGTAAGATAAATATCATTTTATTGCCGCCCACATCAAAATTTAGACAAGCACTATAAAAGCGGCATGACAAGAACGAGGAGATGGCGATTCAGCTAAGACCTAGGTTGGACGCCCATAAAAAGAAGTGTCAGTGCAAGGCAAACAAATAGCATGCTTGGTAAAGGTGAATGGCAGATGATGGATTCTCTGGAACAATCCGTTTTGTACAAACCATCTCGCACGCGTTCGAAGAGTGGCAAAAAACACATTATTTTATCGCAATTTTTATCTTTTGCAGCCGCTTTTCTATTCTGTCTCAATCCGGTGTATGCAGAAGACGATGCCATTCTGCATAAGATTGATCAAATTCAAGAATTATCTGATCGCAACAACGAAGAAGGCATTCGTCAGTTGCTCGAATTGAAAAAAAATATGCCTCAAGACGCAAGTGTGAGAGCGCGTCTTGATCTGGTTGGTGTGTTAAGCGGTTTGTATTTTGATGCCGGCAAGGTGAAAGAGGGTAATGAACTACAAGAAGAGTACAAACGGCTTGCTCAACAACTCAATGACAAAGATGCGTTGACATTTTTGTCTATTATTTCCGCCTTTGATGTCTATGAAAAATCTGGCTACGACGGAGCCTATGCGTATCTAGATAGCCTTGCACCGACAATAGAGAAGGCTACCCCTTTTCTCAAGTTTCGGTATGCCTCGATCAAGGCACAGTTTTACAGCGCACAAGGTAAGTATCATTTCGCCTTAAAGCAGTACTTGAATATGCTCGACCTCATCGAGAAGTTACCACGTAGACAGTTGCAAGCAAGGATGGTGACATGGGAGCGTATTTCGAGTCTGTATCTTGGCATGAAAGATGCGAAAAAGGCGCTTGAAGCGACCACCGAAGCGTTGGCAGTGTCCTCCGCCACGGCAGTGCCAAAAGCCTATGTCGAAATTCTTATCGTGCGCGGAGCGGCCTTATCTCAATTAAAACGAAACGTTGAGGCCTTAAAAGAATACGAAACTGCTTTGCATATTGCCAAACAAGAGAGTTTACCGTTTGCGCAAGCCGCTGCTTTGTTTAATCTCGCTGATCAATATTTAATTTTGAAAGACTATCGACGAGCAGAGCAAAGTGCGCGTGAATCGATCGCGGTGTATGAAAAATTAGAAGATAAATTTAATGTAATGGGTGCTCAAGTTAATCTTGGTTTAGCACTTGGTTACCTCGGTAAAGTCAAACAAGGCACCGACCTTGTGATGGAAAGTATTGAGTATTTCAAGAAAGAGAAATCAAGTAGTGCCGTGGAGTCTATCGACGGCGAATTAGCAGCGATGCTTGAATCCGCGGGGATGTATAAAGAAGCTCTAGTTTTGATGCGTGAGAAGCAAGCATTGAGTGAAGAAGTGTATCAATCTGAAGTCGCGAAAGAGGCGGCAAAAGTACGTGAAGTGTTTGATACCGAACGACGCGAAAAACAAATTGAATTGCTGGCGAAAGATAATGCACTGAAAGACGCCGATATTCGTAATCATCGTTTGCAGCAAATGGTGACCTTGCTGGCCTCGGTGATTGCGGTATTGGCAGGCTGCTTTATTTACATGTTGTATCGCCGGAGTAAGAAACTCAATGCACAGTTGCGTGAAGTGAACTCGCAGTTGGAATTCCATGCGGTTCGAGATCCGCTTACTGGCTTGCACAACCGTCGCTCATTTATCGCATTAATGTCTAGCCGGGTTGCGCGGGTAGAGACTGAGCGTCGTGAAGGGCCTTACGGCAATCCCGATTGTATGACTCTGCTCGACATCGATCACTTTAAAAATATTAATGACACCTTTGGTCATGCAGTCGGTGATATTGTTTTGAAAGAAGTCGCTTCGCGTTTGCGCAATGTGGTTCGTGACGAAGATATGTTGATGCGTTGGGGCGGGGAAGAATTTTTGATTTTCTCACCGAAATCTAATCCCGAGCAAATCACGAGCTTAGTTGAGCGTGTTCTGCGCACGATAGGCGATGAGCCCTTCGCCAATGGTCAACAATTAATTCCAGTGACCGTTACCGCTGGTTTCATTTCGGTGCCATTCTCTGATGTACCGGAAGATGTCTGCGATTGGGAGCGTGCACTACAAATCGCCGACATGGCCTTGTATCTGGGCAAAACACACGGCCGAAATCGTGCTTATGGTTTGGCACGTTTGCTGGTGCCTCATGAAGAAGCGATACCAACTTTGACGCATGATTTGGCTGCTGCAATCAAGCAAAATATGGTCGAAGTGATCGAAGTAATTGGGCCACAACAAGCCGCGAGTTAATTCGATTGAGCGCTCGCTTCTGATCATTCCTATTTTTCTTACTTGTTTTTTTTTCGACATGAATTGGTGTAGGTGAACCAAGCCGTGCTTTTTGTGACGATTAAGTTTTGCTTTTTTCGTCAGTAGACGGCTATAATGCGCCCGCACAGTTGCAATTGTTCTGTGCAATTTAAAACGCTAGGGGTCCTGAATGCGATGCATTCGGGTGAGAAATACCCTTGAACCTGATCTGGATAATGCCAGCGAAGGGAAGCAGCCAAGTCGATGTTAGTCCTTATTCGCGTACTTTTTCGCGCCGAGGGTCGAATGCCTGATCTGGAAACTCCTTTGCTGGCTCCGTGCCGAGCAAAACGCAAAGGAGCCAAATGAACGCCAACCCACAATTCCTCTCAGCCACCGCACAGGTGGATGAAGCAGCAATTCAAGCTTTACCCAATTCTCGCAAAATCTATGTTGCTGGTAGTCGCGATGATATTCGTGTGCCCATGCGCGAGATCTCGCAGGCAGATACTCCCGCCATGTTTGGTGCCGAGAAGAATCCTCCTATCTATGTCTATGATACTTCGGGGCCATACACGGACCCGCAAGTAAAGATCGATATCCGTTCTGGTTTAGCTGCATTGCGTAGCGCATGGATCGCTGAGCGCGGTGACACCGAAGAGTTGGACGGGCCAAGTTCGAACTATGGCATCGAACGTCTCAATGACAGCAAATTGCAGGCGCTACGTTTTAATTTGCAACGCAAACCGCGTCGTGCCCAGGCCGGAAAAAATGTAACGCAAATGCATTATGCGCGCCAGGGCATCATTACACCGGAGATGGAGTATGTAGCGATACGTGAAAATTTGCGACGGGCTGAGTACGTAGCAAGTCTCAAAGCAGCGGGTCCAATGGGAGAAAAATTAGCGGCGATGCTGGCGCGCCAGCATGCTGGGCAGTCCTTCGGTGCGGCAATTCCCACAACGATTACAGCTGAATTCGTACGCGACGAAATCGCGCGAGGTCGGGCGATTATTCCAGCCAATATTAATCACCCCGAAATTGAACCGATGATCATCGGCCGCAATTTTTTAGTCAAGATTAATGCGAATATCGGTAATTCTGCAGTGACCTCTTCGATTGGTGAAGAAGTCGAAAAGATGACTTGGGCGATTCGTTGGGGTGGCGATACGGTGATGGATCTCTCCACCGGCAAGCATATCCATGAAACGCGTGAATGGATTATCCGTAATTCTCCGGTACCGATTGGCACAGTGCCGATTTATCAAGCCTTGGAAAAAGTCAACGGAAAAGCCGAAGACTTAACTTGGGAAATTTTCCGAGATACCTTGATCGAGCAAGCAGAGCAGGGCGTCGATTACTTCACCATCCATGCTGGCGTGCGTTTGCAATACGTGCCGTTAACAGCAAATCGTATGACGGGGATTGTGTCGCGCGGCGGTTCTATCATGGCGAAATGGTGTCTTGCGCATCATCAAGAAAACTTCTTGTACACGCATTTCGAAGACATCTGCGAAATCATGAAAGCCTATGACGTGTCGTTCTCATTGGGCGATGGTTTACGCCCAGGCTCTATTTATGATGCTAATGACGAGGCGCAATTGGGTGAACTCAAAACCTTAGGTGAGCTGACACAGATCGCATGGAAGCACGATGTGCAAGTGATGATAGAAGGCCCTGGTCATGTGCCCATGCAGATGATCAAAGAAAATATGGATCTGCAATTGGAGCAATGTCACGAAGCGCCGTTCTACACTTTAGGACCGCTGACGACGGATATCGCACCTGGTTACGATCACATCACTTCGGGCATCGGTGCAGCGCAAATTGGATGGTATGGCACCGCTATGTTGTGTTATGTGACTCCGAAAGAACATTTGGGTTTGCCGAATAAGGCAGACGTTAAAGATGGCATCATCACCTACAAAATTGCGGCGCATGCGGCAGATCTCGCCAAGGGGCATCCGGGTGCGCAAATCCGCGACAATGCATTGTCAAAAGCGCGCTTTGAGTTCCGCTGGGAAGATCAATTCAATATTGGCTTAGATCCCGACAAAGCACGCGAATTTCACGATGAAACTCTACCAAAAGATTCCGCTAAGGTAGCGCATTTCTGTTCTATGTGCGGTCCGCATTTTTGTTCCATGAAAATCACCCAAGAAGTACGCGACTATGCAGCGAATCAAGGCATAAGTGAAATCGACGCTTTAAAGAAGGGCATGGAAGTCAAGGCGATTGAGTTCATTAAAACAGGCGCTGAGATCTATAAGAAATCCTAGGAGTCAGCGATGGAAATTCAAGTCAATGGTGAGCTTCGTGCTTTACCACCAGAAACATGTTTAGAGAATTTAATTGCTGAACTCAAGGTCGGCAATCAAGCTATCGCCGTGGCGGTTAATCGTAATGTGATAAGCCGCTCGCAATGGCAACAGTTTGTATTGCAAGCGGGTGATGTCGTCGATGTGGTACGTGCAATAGGCGGAGGTTGATCACCGGCTCGGTAAGTTTCATTATGAGGCGCATTACGTAGTCGAAAATTTTCGCAATACCGGTGTATTGCTGCGTTTTTCTTCTAACACTGCGTCCTCAAAATGAAGCTTCTCGCGCCAATGGGCGGCCGTGCAATCAGTACATCGTGACGATTCGAATAATTAAGGAAGGCGATTCGATTCACAAAAACACAGAGTCGCGATCCAAAAGAACAAGTTGAGAGAGAAATCATGACAACAGAAACAAAACCAAACAGCCTGACGATTGCAGGTAAGACTTATCAGTCGCGTTTATTGGTCGGTAGTGGTAAGTATAAAGATCTCGAGCAAACCAAGCTCGCCACCGAAGCGAGTGGTTCGGAGATTATTACGGTGGCGATCCGCCGTGTGAATATTGGTCAAGATCCCAACGCACCAAGTTTGCTCGACGTGGTACCGCCATCGAAATACACTATCTTGCCGAATACGGCCGGTTGCTACAACGCCAAGGATGCGATTTACACTCTGCAATTGGGCCGTGAATTATTAGGCGGTCATACGCTGTGTAAACTCGAAGTCTTGGGTGATGAAAAGACTCTGTTTCCGAATATGCCCGAGACTTTGGAAGCAGCGAAGGTCCTAGTCAAAGATGGTTTTGATGTGATGGTGTATTGCAGCGATGACCCTATTCAAGCGCGCATGCTAGAAGACATTGGATGTGTGGCGGTGATGCCTTTGGCTTCTCTGATAGGCTCAGGCATGGGAATTTTAAACCCATGGAATCTGTCACTCATCATCGAACAAGCGAAGGTGCCAATCATTGTCGATGCCGGTGTGGGGACAGCGTCGGATGCCGCTATCGCGATGGAATTAGGGTGTGATGGGGTGTTGATGAATACCGCTATTGCAGGTGCGCGTGATCCAATTCGTATGGCACGGGCTATGGGTTTGGCGGTAGAAGCTGGACGCGAAGCGTATTTGGCGGGACGTATCGACAGGAAGTTTGTTGCCTCTGCTTCCTCGCCTATGGTGGGAAGAGTAGCGTGATGCCTAAGTTCGACTTGACACCTTGTGTGCTTGTGTTCGCTGGACATGATCCGAGTGGTGGCGCGGGCATCCAGGCTGATATCGAAGCGATTGCCGCACAAGGTGCCCATGCTTTACCGATTATCACCGCATTGACCGTGCAGGATAACAATCAGGTCGCTGCGGTTCATCCTGTGGCCGCTGAGGTGATTCGAGCACAGGCCCTCGCTTTGATGGCCTGTATGCCGATTCGTGCGTTGAAACTAGGTATCGTGGGCAATCGCGAGAATGCCGAAGTTATCGGTCAGCTCATTGACCAGTTACAGCAACAAGCAGGTGATCAGGGTGCAGTGCTCCCGGTCGTGCTTGATACCGTCTTGGGAAGTGGACGAGGTCACGCGCTAGCAGTAGAGGACGCTTGCTTTGCGCTCGCCCCTTTGTTGCAACGAGCCACACTAGTGACGCCAAATTTACCTGAATTAGCAAAATTGGCGCCACACGGATTGACCAGCGCCCAGAGAGCAATCTCATTATTGGGTGGGTCGGTGACGGATGTGCTATTGAAGGGCGGGCACGCCGATGACGAAATGGTGGTGAATCGGTGGTTTTCGTCAGTCCATACGCAACAAGAAGTGCAATGGTCGTGGCCTCGTTTAAGCGGGCAGTTTCACGGCAGTGGCTGTACTTTGGCGGCAGCGATTGCGGCCCATTTAGCAGCAGGTGAAAGCGTGCAGCAAAGCCTAGTTGCGGCACAGGACTATACTCAGGCAGCATTGTCGTCTGCCTTTCGTATTGCAGAGGGGCAGTTGATCCCTCAGCGTTTTAAAAAAGCAAGAGGTCAATAATGGCTCGAAATGTGTGGAATACAGGCCTGTATTTGGTAACGCCAAATTGGGACGATACTGAACAGCTCTTGGCGGTAACTGAAGCAGCCTTGCAGGCAGGGGTTTCTTTATTGCAGTACCGGCATAAGACGGCATCGGTGGCGCTGCGCATAGAGCAAGCGCAAGCGTTGTTGAAGCTTTGCCGTACCTATGAGGTTCCGTTCATCATTAATGATTACCTTGATCTGTGTGCCGCGATTGATGCTGATGGTGTGCATGTTGGTGCAACGGACACGACGGTGGCTCAAGCACGTGCTCAACTAGGAAAAAGTAAGCTCGTGGGTGCATCTTGTTACGGTGAACTGGCGTTGGCGGAGCAGGCTTACCAACAAGATGCCAGTTACATTGCTTTTGGCGGATTTTATCCTTCGTTGGTAAAACAGTACCCAGTGACGACTCCGATTGAAATCGTAACGCGAGTCAAAACAGTAATACCACTTCCAGTCGTGGTGATTGGTGGTATGACGCCTTCTTTGTCTAAGCCTTTAATTCAAGCGGGCGCCAATATGGTGGCTGCCATCAGCAGTGTGTATAACAGTGGAGACCCTAGTGCTGCTGTTAGGGAATTTGTTTCTCTATTTAAATAAAATTAAGTCTTAAGACCAGTCGTGTGTTGTGAAAAAAGCGTAAAACTGTTGTGATGCGACCATGAGCGTATAAAAGAAAGCTTTTTATGCCGGATTTTTTTGCGGGGCCCACGCTTTATTGTATGATCTTGTCACAGATTGCAAGAATCTCTCCCGAAAATTTCCGATGAGAAATTGGGAGGCAAAATAAGGTTTACACTTTCATAATGACCCAATCCAGCTCCATGATGGCGTCCGCTAAGGGCAGTCATCGTTTCGTGTTAGAAATGCGTGGCTTCACCGAAGCTGAAAAGAGTATGCTCACGTCTACTTTTCGCCTGACCAGTCGGCGAGAAATGTCGTATGTTGAGCCAGAAGCAGGCGATGTTCGCGCTGATATCTACTTGATCAATGCAGACAATCCAGAAGCGTTGAACGAGCTAGCGAAGCGTGATATCGGGGTGCCCAATGCGCATTCACCAGCGGTCGTAATAGGCAGGACTGCGGTTGAAACACCGTGGCCCTTCGTCCCCAAGCCGATACATTGGATGCGTTTGTTCGAAAAGCTCGATGAGGTGATGCAAGAGGCCTTGCGAGAACGCAGTCGTCGTTCTACGCAGACGCCAGCACAGTGGGATGGGACTAGCTTACGCCGCTCAACCGATCAAAAAACCAAGCCAGTGCCAGCGGCCGTACCTGTTGCCTATCGAGAGTCTGTATTAGTTGTTGATGACAGTGCGACCGTACGCGCCTTTATGCGAATTAAACTCTCACCATTTCAATTTGATGTTGATTTTGCCGAAACTGGCGAACAAGCGATTGAAAAAGCGGACCAGAAAAAATACACCTGTATTTTCCTCGACATTATGATGCCAGGTATTGATGGTTATGAAGTCTGTAAACGTATTAAGGGTAACCCTAAAACGAAATCGACTGCAGTCGTCATGTTGACTAGTAAATCATCAATGATCGATAAATTTCGTGGTACTTGGTCAGGCTGTAACGCTTATCTCAGTAAGCCGGTATCAGAAGACGAGTTGCTGGCAACGATCGCTAAATTCTTACCTAGCGCTTTGGAAAGTATTCGCGATTAAGTTTTCGTTGAAGCACTTTCTTACCATTCTTCCTTTTTCAAGTTGAGGCATTTGCTGCGGTATTTGTTACATACTAATCGCATCAAATGCCTTACTCATCGCTCTACCACTCTCCATTATCGCAAACAATTCGAAATCGTTGAACATCATGAATAGACTGCGCCACATCATTCAACAAACTTGGAAAGGTGAAATGATGAAACAGTGGAAAATGATCATGAGTGCAGTGGTAGTGGCGATCGCAGCGAATACTTCTTTTGCAGAAGATACTAAGCCAAATTTACCTAAGGGATGGGAGTTACATAGTTCAGGTAGCGGCAAATATGATTTGAACTACACGAGTGCTGCAGGGGCGAATAATCGACGCTTTGTACTAAGTTCTAATTCGAGTGCGACGGACTCAGACTTTGTGGCGATCACGAAGACGGTTGACGTCAGCAAACTACAAGGACAAGCCGCATTTTTGTCTGTGTTCTTGCGTGGAACTGGGCCACTCGCAAATAAAGATATATGGTTGCGATATTTCGGACGCGATGGGGAATTGTTTTCTCAACAGGTTGAAATGTTTGAGGATGACGACACCGTTTTGAGGGATAAATTGTCGCCTTCGTTTTTAAAAACGGTGGTCCCATTCGGCGCGACTCAGATGGAAGTCGGGATAGGGTTCAAGGGAAAAGGGACGTTCGAATTACGGCGTTTGACTTTTAATTTGATTGCTGAAACCCCGGACATGCCAAAGATGGTGAAACGCGATCCCTTAGTGAAGCAAATTAAGAAGCTAGGTGCCGTGAGTGACATCGATCCTTTGACACTTGGATTGGAAGAATAAGTGTGAAACGAGGCGCTTTCCTTAGTTCTGTATCGATTGCAGCGTTGTGCCAATACTGCTTTTATTGAGATCAATGTGGAAAGCGCACCATCAAGTATGTGCACTTATGCTCCAACTCGTGATGCGTAAATACCTAGCACCTTCGTATCTCATGTTGATGTATGGTGAGTATATTTTGCAATTATGTTTTACGAGCATGTATCGAAATCTAGCGTAGCTTATGCAGATCAATAATCAATTTCGCGCTCCTTACGTGAGCTTCCCTGAATGGGTAAGGCTTCCCAGCGTTTGTATTTTGTTGTTAGTGGCCAGCGGATTACTGTGGCAACGCCACGCTGTGATCGCAGATTTGACCGCCATACTAGCTTGTTATGTATTCTGCCGTACTTGTATCGATGGCGTTATGAATTGGGAAGTGTTGCGTCTGGGATGGGTACGTTGGATTTTTTTGCTGCTGGGTTTTAGTCTATCGATTTGGCTATCTCTGCAGCTGCAAAAAATTCTATGGCCGACCAACATGCCACCGCACCCATATTGGTTACTTCCCTTAATTTTGCTTGGGTTTCAGCTCGCTTTTATCTTGCCTCATACTCTCACCGCCGAGGTTGCACGTAGAACCCAGATAGCTTTGCACGAGGAAGAAAAGCGCCACAAGATAGAGCGGCAACTATTGGAAGCAAAACTCGCTGCACTGCAAGCGCAAATCGAACCCCATTTTTTGTATAACACCTTGGCTAATGTGCGCGCCTTAATTCGGCAAGATGCAGCCGCTTCAGAAAAAATGCTGACGCATTTAATTGCCTACTTGAGAGCAGCGATGCCTGACTTGCGATCTCCTACCACCACTCTAGGTCAAGAACTTGAAAGAGCGCAGTCGTATTTGGAGATTATGCAGATCCGATTGGGTAATCGACTACAATTTCGAATTGATGCAGCAGCAGATAGCTTACACTGTTTAATTCCGCCCCTTAGTTTGATGACGCTGGTTGAAAATGCGATTCAGCATGGAATTGAGACACAGCTTGAGGGAGGCACGATAGCGATCACCTCCAATCGTGATGCCGATAGGCTCGAAATTGTAGTGCGAGATACGGGCCCTGGCCTATCTTCAGAAATGGGTGAGGGAGTAGGTCTTCTCAATCTTCACCAACGCTTGCATGCGATGTATGATGAAAAAGCCCAATTGAAGTTTGAAAGCGACAAGGAGAAAGGTTTGCAAGTGACTATCTTGATTCCACTTCAAGAAAAAGCGGAGATTAAGCGATGAGAGCAACGGCGATTATTGCTGAAGATGAAGTGATTCTGCGGATGGAATTAAAAGCTGCTTTGGAAAATGCGTGGCCAGAATTAGAAATTATTGCTGAGTTTGGCGATGGTATTGCAGCAGCGCAGGCGATCAATCTACACAAGCCTGACTTTGCTTTTCTCGATGTGCGTATGCCTGGCTTATCGGGTATCGATGTCGCGCGACTTTCTGTACACAAAGCCCATATCGTTTTTCTGACGGCTTATAACGAATACGCGGTCGATGCTTTCGATCAAGGCGCAGTCGACTATTTGCTGAAGCCAATCGACATGGCGCGGCTAGCGCTCACGGTACAAAGAATGAAAGAGAAGTGGTCGTCTAAAGCGTCTGATATGTCGGGTTTGGATGTCGGTAAGCGTAAAGGTCCCTTGCGTTGGATACAAGCATCCCACGCAAATCAAATCAAATTTATAGATATTAATGAAGTGTTGGCTTTCCGGGCGGATGCGAAATACACTAAAGTAGAAACCAAATCTCTTGCTGCACATATTCGCACGACGATCAAAGACTTGATGCAGCAACTCGATGCCGAACAGTTTTGGCAAATCTCGAGAAGTGCGATTATCAAAGTCAGTGCGATTGATTCAGTCAAACGTGTTGATGGCGGCCTAACATTGCGAATGCGACATTCGGATGAGTGGTTGCCGGTATCGCAGTCATTTCAATATCAATTTCGGCAAATGTGAGGCGAGTATGAAGTTGGGCATGAAGGAAGCACGTCGTCAGGATTATTCGGATTATCAAGAGGCGACGATCTTAAAGTACAGCAGAACGCAATATTTATGTGTGATCTTGGGTCTTTGCATTTCAGTGGTTTTTCCGATTCTTTACACGATCTGGGTTTTATTGAGTTCTCGTCCAATTGGCGATGCGGTCAAGATATACTTTTACGCCTTACCGATGGGTTTCATTTGTTTTGCCTACTCGTTTCGATGTAAAGCCTCGTGCCTTCAGTGTGATGGGGATATCGAAATTTTCTGGTGTCAAGAATCGGATGAGCAAGGCAGGCGCTCTGGTCCACTAGCGGTTTGTGAATCTTGTCGCACTTTTGAGGCGCGACTAAGCTCCGACGATGCAAATTGAGTATTCAATAATAGCGATTTTTGTTTACTAAAACAGCTAAACTACATCACTTCTTCAACCTACAGATTGACCCATAAATTCGGCTCAGACTAATATCCGCTATGGCTTTGGCATTGTGAATGCTAATCTTTAGTCTTGGGTCTTGTTTATTAAATTCGAGAGGAACGCTCTCCTCGTTTGAGTTGAAGGTGGGATGGAATGAGTGTCACCATACGCGATATTGCAAAGGCGACGGGCCTGTCCTTGGGCACGATATCGCGCGCCCTGAAAAATCAGAGTGGTTTGACTGAAGCAACGCGTGTTCGCGTGTTTGCTGTCGCACGCGAGCTTGGCTACGATTTGTCCAAACTCAAAGTAGGGCGGGTACGCCGCATTGCTTTCCTTTTACATCGTCAACACAATACTTTATCAAGTAGTCCATTTTTTTCACCAGTTTTGCATGGCGCAGAAGCGGCATGCCGACGCGAGGGCGTCGCGCTTTCTTTTATCGCAATTGGGCCAGCAGAGCCGATTATGGAGCAAATTCGTCTGCATCAACCGGATGCAATCTTGTGCGCTGGATTTTTTGAGCCCGAAATCTTGCATGCGATTCGCGCTGCGGGCAAACCGCTGGTGTTGATTGATATGCGTCTGCAAGACTATACCGCGATTAATCCAGATAATCGTCTAGGCGGATATTTGGCGACACGTCATTTGATTCAGGCTGGTCGAAAGCGCATCGCGATGTTGAGCGGTCCGAGCGCGCATTATAGTATTCAAGAACGGGTACACGGATTTCGTAAAGCTTTATACGATGCCAAAATTTTGGCGAATCCAGAATTAGAAATCGCCATCCCACATCACGCGAATGAAGAGCTAAGCGTTAAACAGGCGATGTTGAAATTACTGGCAATGACACAACCGCCTGATGCCGTGTTTTGTTACAACGATACGACAGCGCTGACAGCGATGCAGGCTTGCCTCGGAGCGGGGCTCAAAATTCCTCATGATATTGCGATTGTAGGCTTCGATAATATTAGCGCTGCTGCAAAATCGAATCCACCTTTGACTAGCATCCATGTCGACAAAGAAGCGCTAGGCGCTGAAGGCGTCGCGATGTTGTTACGTAAGGCGCACGATGAGGCGATTGATAAAACTCTAGCGGTTCAACTGATTGTGCGTGAAAGTAGTACTGATGACTTGTAGTTCGATTGCAGGTTCGCATTAGCTTGCGTTGATGCAAAATGCATTTCTCTTTTTCAAGGATCCCCATGTTAACTCGATCTCGTTTTGTATCGACCGCTGTCAGTATGCTAGTGAGTGGTGGAATTGCCCTATCCACTTTTTCTACTGTTTCTGCAGCGGAGAAGAATAGTCCAGTTGCCGCAGTTAACGTGTTTATTGGCACGGGCGGTGATGGTCACACTTTCCCTGGTGCTACGCGTCCTTTTGGGATGGTGCAATTGAGCCCTGATACGCAAGTGCGACACTTCAAACAAAGCTATCCTTGGGCTGCAGGATATCGCTATGAAGACGATTCTATCCTTGGTTTCTCGCATACGCATTTCTCTGGAACTGGGCATTCCGATCTGGGCGATATTTTAGTGATGCCGTATAGCGGAGAAACCAAATGGGAGCCCGGTTATCCAGAGCGTGCCTATAGCGGCTACCGCTCGCGCTTTAGTCATCTACAAGAAAAGGCCGAGCCTGGCTACTATTCGGTGAAGCTGCTCGATCATGATATTGATGCTGAATTGACAGCGAGTGATCGTGTTGGTTTGCATCGCTATCGTTACGCCAAAGGCGAAGAAGCCAAAATGATCGTCGATTTACGCAGTAGTATTTACGATTATAAAACCAAGAATTTGTGGTCAAGCATCCGTGTGCGTAGCAATACCTTGGTCACAGGCATGCGCGAGACCCGTGGCTGGGCGCCGGGGCGCCAGTTGTACTTTGCAATGCAATTTTCTCGCCCATTCCACAACCGTGATATTCAAAACCGTGAAGATGGTGTCGAATATCGTGGCTTTGCGGGGCCCGGTGCCAATGGCAAAGAAAAAATGAAGA
>CALKVB010000544.1 GCA_937996605.1 uncultured Oxalobacteraceae bacterium
CACCAGCACCCACACCAAACAGTTCGGTGGCCGTGGTTCGCATTGTATCGACGTTACCATTGGAAAAGCCTTGTTGAACCAGATCGTCACCGTAATCCATAATGGACATAAAAGGTTCAAACACCGTACTTGCGGTTTGTAGTTGAGTTAACGTGAGGCAGGAATAACGATTGGTGGTGCAGTTGTGTGTAGTGTCACCAGGCTTCTTTTTCGTGGCATCACCCAACACACAGATGGATAAATCGCGCCCAGCATTGTCTAGACCGATGTTGGTGTCAGGTAATGGCAATGAAGTGATGAAATTGGGATTCTTTTGTCGCGGATAGCCGTCGACGGCATGAATTTGCGCCAGCTCGTCGCTGAATGCACTGGTGCAACTATCACCCGAAAAGGGATGAAACAATCCCAGACAATGGCCGACTTCGTGACAAACCGTCATGCCTTGGCCATACTCGTCGAAAGCACCGGGAAACGAAGGTGACCCAATGGTGCCCCAATGCACTGCGCAGTAGGTGGATTTGATGTCCGCGGCAATACCCAGTAATGTATTGTTGCCACCAGAAGAAGCCAGATCGGTGATGTAGACCGTCATGATGGGTTGAGCAGTGGCCGGCAGGGCTGCGAAAGCGTGCACCGATTGAGCATCGGAAAAGGATGAGGTTACAATGCGACTCACGGTAATGATTTCCGCAGACGTGAGTGTCGTTGGAATGAATTGAATGTCGGGGTTGGCGGACATGCGTGATGCATAGGGGTAGCGGGTGGTATTGGGAATTTTGCTCTTGTCATGTTGATTGGAGTACACTTGGTTCAATCGAGCATGTTGCGCTTGGATGATGGCGTCATTGACAAGCATACTCGTGCCACTGACTCGCACCACCACATAGCGAATGGGGATCTGAATGGTCCCATCCGGCACACGATCGGCCCGACGACTTTCATTGGCTTGACGGGCTTGTTCGACTGTACCATGACTTCCACATCGGTCGAAAGGCATGATTCTCCCCTTTTTTCCTCATGAATGCATGCAAAGAAAAGGGCCCATGTGGTTGATGTGGCTTCGAGGATTATTCCTCGTCATTTTGCTATTATGGCTGTTGTATGTCATGAATCCATCGGTAGAAATGGCAGTGACACAGCGGTGGCAAGGAGTGAAAACACATTATGCGCGCGTCAAGGATTTCTTGGAAGATCGTCGATTTGAGGTTCCAGAAGAAGATCGAAAACCCGCCAAATCGTGGCATGACTTTCGAATGGAAAAGGGCATGTCATGATTGGTTGGATTTATAGCAGTTTGGCTTTTGGCTGGCTTGGAGTCTAAGGCACTTTTGTCAGCCCTTACCACGTGTGCAAGTAGTGTTTGAAAACAAGAATGTCGGGTCCGACGTCAAAATCCAAGACATTGCGAGATCTGGCTGTAAGTCGATTACTAGTAGGTTCGAACATTTCAACCAGAGCGCAGTTGGTAACATGGCTTCAGGAATCTAAGCCGGAGGAGTACACCGAGTACCTTCCGAAATCGAACAAATCGAAGTTTGCATTCGGATTCGAACTGCTCATCTGGTCACGACAATCGCCAAGTACTAAGGATACTTTATCAACGGTTATCAGTGACATCACAGAACAAAAGTGCCAGCTAAAATCCGCCTCGTACCAATGTGTGCTACTATTCTTTCGCAGAGATCCCACTGGACCGTCCTACGAGGCGTTCGCGCTACTTGCTGGCGTCGGTGCCGATGCGGCAATTGCAAAAATCGTCGATTACGGGTTTCCCATTCGCATCGCAAAACGACTGCTGGCGCCAGAATATTTGCAGAATGATGTTCGAAATCTTGGGGCCGGCAACGTCTTGGCCTCTCAATCCGCTTTTCGGAAACCAGAAACAACTGTACATCAGCAGTTAAATTGGATTCGCAGTTGTGCTTGTTGGCTTCGGCATGATGCGTCTATTCGTTCTGTTGAACCTTTCAACGAGACATTCGGTGAAAAGCAAATCAAGGTGACAATCCGCGTCAGTAGCGTGCGTGTCAACGTTCAAACGATCTTGTTAGAACACTGGCCGAAGATGCTGAATCATTTTTCATCGATCGTACGGGGTGCAGAAACGTACCTTCATCCCCTTGTGAATCCACCCGTCATTGAAAGCGATGACCCATTCTTTGACGTATTAGACGAGGTGACACGAGTACACAGCGCTCCGCTCCGAACCAATCTGGACAGCAAAGTACTCGAATTACTCTTTGATGCAATCACTACGAACGACGATAACGTACCGTTCACCATCATGCACCAACACCATGATGATTATTTAGCGTGCGAGAATGTTATTTTTCGATATCGCAAGAAAGCGGTAGACCTTGGAGCAGCACCAGCGCTGGCGCGTGTTATTCAAGAGCTTTCAAAGGTGGACGCTGTTTCCGAAAGTGTCGAGGCGAAGGACTTGCATGGTTTTTCAAAGGTAATCTCCCAGATCGTAATGGAATTCGAGAAGAAGTCGCCACGCAAGAAAGTAAAAGCCAAACTATTGTCTTTTTTTGAAGGCTCTATCAGTCACGACAGTGTCGTGTATTTTCGAGTTGGCGGTAGCTGGTACTCAATTTCAGGATCCTATGTTACTCGAATGGACCACTCATACATTGATTGCATGAAGCAGTGCGTGGCATCTTCACCCGACGATGCTTGTCTGCCGTTTCCGTGGTCCAATATACCGGCAAAAGCTCCGAATGCCAAGCATGATGACCAAGAGGGTCGGTACAATTTTTTGTACTATGGCCTTAAGCATGCGCGCTCTGATACATGTGACAAGCTTGGATACGTCTATGGCGACAAGACATTTCTTCGCCTTAGAAACACCCCCGATGTCGAGCTATGGGATATTTTGAATATCACCGAAAAGTTTACGTATGTAATTCAAGTCAAGATAGGTTTTGCGTCTTCGCTACGCGATGCATGTTCACAGCTACGTCTTTCCGCTGATCTACTCACAAGCCACAATTCTCCCACTTATGTCGACCGTTGGCTCGATGAAGCAATTTCGATGGCATCTTCAAAGCCCAATTCGGTAACGCAGACACAACACGACGTGCATTCGCGGTTGCTGAACTATTATAAGAACCAATCTGAGGAGTGGCACAACCTCTTCCAAGCAAACAAGCTCGTCTTCGTTCTCGCAATCTACGATCAAACTCACGATGTGGCTTCTCAAGCGCGACTGTTCAAACGGCTTGAATCAGCTGTCTTCCAACAAGAACCTCTCAAAGATCGCAACCGAGTTATTCCATATGAGGACTTGGTTAGAGATCTCAAACATGCCGGATATATCGACGACCATATGCAGCCTCTCCCAACCTTGCGGCACGCCAAAATGACGGATTTTGCTCTCCCATGTTTCAACGGCAATCAGACTTGCGCCGAACGATGTTTCAAACAGTTGCATTCGGCGATGTTTCCCACATGTTCGTCATTAGTTTCACAATCAGAGGTGATTCATCTGCACCACCATCTCAGTCGTCTTTGCGCCAATGGTCTCAAGATTACTCAAATACCCTAACGTTCTTATCCTCCGACGATTGCTACCAAGACTCTTTGTGACCTCTCTCAGTTGCTTCGTGATGTTCATTGCCAAGCTGTACGTCTTTATGTATAGAAACATCTTCATGTGTGCATAATGCTGCACAAATGTTCGTAGGGTTCTGCGTTGTCAATGAACAGAATGGCGATGAACACAATTCTTTCATCCGGTTTTGGTCTATACCCTTGAGTAGGCGACACGTCGTACAGAATCGACTTAGCTTTTGGTATCAAGATACTGTCGAGAATGTCCATGCCTGCATCACAAGGATTTCCATTGTGATCGTATCGTTGTCTCTTATCCGTCAAGTGTAATTGATAAGTGTAGTCTTCTGGGAGGTTTTCTTCAGCAACAAGGATTGAAAAGTCATTCTCGCGGTTTTTACTGGTCACGCGAATGTAAACCATATTTTGCGTTTCCATTTTTCCTTCCATGAAACTCATTTTCGGTGAGTCACAGTGTTCGGGCTTGGTTTCACTCAATGAAAACATCATAATCGCACTCGAGAACAAAAATCTACTGCAGAGCCAATCAACCCACATCGTTTAGAATGAGATCGCTGTACATTCGCCAGTTAAAACCGACCAAATCGTGGCATGACTTTTGAATGGAAAAGGGCATGTCATGATGATAACACGTTGGGATTTGCACCCCGATGAAGAAGGAGTTGGACTACTTCTCGGTGACCTTTCTGAAAGGCTAAACGCAAAGCCTCATCCTCAACGGCGTGAATATCGGCGCCTCGATCCAACAACAACTCCACCACATCTTTGTGACCGTTTGAAGCAGCCTCGCGCAACGCTTCGTCGTCGTAGGTGTGGAGGTCGGCACCTTCATCCAATAATAGTTCGACCATCTCGTATTGGCCGTGTTCAGCAGCAATTCGTAATGGTGCGTCATCATAGGTAAAAAAGTACGCACCTCGATCAATCAGCAAAGCCATAACATCTGTATGGTTGTGAGCAAGAGCACCTTCCACAGGCCCGTCGTCGTCAGCGCGAACGTCTGCACCTCGATCGAGTAGTAGTTCAACGACATCTCGGTGACCTTCACGGCATGCAAAGCGAAGCGCCCAGTCGTCAAGGGCATGGACATCGGCGCCACGATCCAGAAGCAATTCGACAACGTCTTTATGACCTTTAACGGAAGCCTGACGTAGCGCGTAGTCATTAATGGAATGCACATCTGCGCCTCCATCAATCAACCAAGTCGCCAAATCTTTGTTTCCCGATCGGCATGCGTAGGGAAGGACTGATGTTACCGTGATCAGTTTGCGATCTAAGACGAATGACAAATGATCCATTCTGGCATTGACAGCGGCTTCATTTTTTGCAATGTAGGATGCATCTGACTTGGGATGTAATGTAAACAGCAAATCCAACAGCGGCGAATTGAGTCTGTTTCGTTCAGTGGTACTGAAGAGATCCAAGATACCAAAAACTTCATCTGGGGTTTTGGCGTTTTCTAGTTGTTGAAGTCGATTCAAGCCTTGGTCATATTGCACCAAGGACGCCATGTCATCCACAGCCATATCGGCTATACTTTGCATCAAACCGCCCCATAGATGGGGAGAATAGGATGTTGCGAGATCCATCCGAAAACTGGATGAAATGTGAAAAAGAAGAATTCTACTCTTGATGTTTTTCATTTTTACAAAAATGAATCGGATAACCGGCATCGTTGAGAATACACTGGTTGCGAACCCCAATGATGCCACACGGAATAGGGCCGCTCGTAGTTTGCACACACACCTTGAGGCCTTTCATAACATATGCCCCGCCGTACTCGATCCTTTCCGTCAGTTGAAGTCGACGCTGGGTTTCCTTTTCGTCGATCGGATGTGCGCAGAGGCTTAGACGAGTTTTGAGTCGTTCGATGCACGCTTGTTCTTCTTCCATGATCGGCGTTTTCCCAGCCTCGACACATGCTTTGGTAGATTGTTCCAACATGGCTTGACATTCGTACAGCCGATACAAAGTGATGAAATAATCGCGCTCGGCCTCACTCCAGGACCAGTACTCCATCATTTCTTCTTTGGACACACACGAAAGGTCAACGATTCGCCCTGTGGTCTGCAAAAGTTCAGATTTGGGAGGACGCGTAATCAATGGGTAGTGGGCGTGATAGAGCAGTTGCAGGTCTCGCTCTTGGACCAAACAGACCGGAAGGTAACCTCGCATCGTTCGAACATATAGGATTTTGGAAACCGGATGATAAACTTCCGACTCTTGCCTTCGCAGAATCTCGAGCTTTTTTCCGCATACGGTTTCGTCCACTCGCCAGGACTGGAGTTGTTCAATGCATTTCTTCTCGTCTTCCAAGCAAGGTGTTTGAGAGGCTTGAGCACATGCCCGCACGGAACATTCATACACGAATTGACAGATAGGAAGCTGAAGGGTGGCTCTCAATACGCGCTTTTCCTCTTCCGTCCACGAGTTGTACAGCTGTCGATCCGGAGAAGGCTCCATGGTGCAATGAGAAAATGAATCAGAGCGATTCATCGCCCGATTGTCAAACAATTCCCAATATATGGAAATGCGTTTGGTGGAAATTCTCCTCGAACGGGACCTCAAGAAAACATGTTTGGCTGGCTGATTTTTGCGCTGGTGCTCTTTGTAGTCTTTGTGTTTTTCTACCATGTATGGTGTGTGTATCGACAATATTTCCGACTTTCAGACAAGCTAAGTCAAGCCAGGGAAAAAACCACGGATGATCCAGATGTACCTATTGAATCAACAGAGGAAGAAACCAAGCTAGACGAGCAAGAAGATCTCGGCTATGTATCAGAATGAACAGGTGCATCACCCGACAGCACCACATTATCTTGACCACAAATAGGACATTCATGCTTGAATCGAAGGCACGTTCGAGCACACTGATAATGCAAGCGTTTCGTTGATTTGCAGCAGGTGAGGCACACGACGAATTCTTGATCTTGAAACTCATTGCGGCAGACGAAACACTCTTTCAAGTCGCGATCAGCGTCTTCGATGCCCACTGCGAGAAACGGGAACGGTTCCCATTCAAATATATGCCTTGAACGTTTCCTCCGTCGAATGGGAGGATCATCTTCTTCTTCTTGCAACCGCCTTGCCAGCTCCTCATCTTGCTGATCATCCATGGGTGCGCAGTGCATTTGCGTTTTGGCTGAAAACTTGTCTGCACATGGTTGGTTTCGAGGTGTTCATTCCTAGAAATAGAAAATCTAATCCTTCAAAAGAAACATGTGTGATACATTGGCCAAACGGTATTCCACACTGAAAGGACTGGATCTGTCCAACCAAACCACTAGTCAGCAAAGGGCTGACTTTCTCCGTTCGGATTCCTATTGGACCTGTTTGAGTGATGGCAAGGCCCAGCCATTGCATACACCCGCCGAAGGAAAATCCAAAACGTTGGCGCAACGGGCCGCAGACTGTGACACGGAGCGAAAAAAGATTGAGGCGAAAGACACACCGAAACCGAATGGAGTCTCCTTTCGCACCGATCGGTCTGTGTTGAACTTGTATGTGGAAGATGGATTCTTGCCTTGGGTCAATGAATTGGGAATGAAGTGTATTCATCATGTCACCGGTGCCTTCAATGGCATTCACGATGATCCGACAGATGAAAAGAAGTACGGCCGACCGAGACAGGCTCAAGGTCGAAAGTTCCCCACTACATGCAGTGCTGAGTGCTTTCGAGTGACTGAAAACAGCGACCAGTGCTTTGCATGCGTGGCTCAGGTGGTGTTGGCGCAAGCCGATGCATGTCCGGCCTTTCAACAGAATAACATCACCACCCTTCCCGAGGTGACGGACACACTCAAGAAAGCCGTGTCGTGCAAAGGTTGTTTGGCGCAACAAGCCATCCAGGTGAACAAACATGGGGCGACCGAGTTAAAGGGTGGAGGAGAAGACGACGCCGACACGGTGCAAGAATTGAAAAACATTCAAGCAGAGTATTGCTGGAAATGTGTCGAAGGTTATCGGTTGACTCATCCCTTTGTGAAAACAACGGAATTTGCATTGATTATGGTGTTTGTGAGTTTATTGATTTTGGTGGGCTGTGTGGTGGTAACCGTGATTCTCGTGGAACGATCGCGTCGACCCAAAATCACGACGAAGCCGGCGGATGCAACACCGATTTGGCCCATGGCTCCGATTTGACCAGTTCCCGCATGTGTTCAAAGGTGGCATCACGGAATCGGTCATCGATGCGAAACTTTTGGCGCACCACGTGCTCGCGCTCGTCCACTAAAATCTTGGCCACTGCGACAGCGCAAAGATACTCCAGACTTTCGATTTGCAGGGTGATGGCAGCCATGCACAAAGACTGCAACGATTCGATGGGCAAGGCTAGAATCCAGTGTGTAAACGTGCGAAACTCTGGACTGCATTCGCCCATGCGAGGCTTGCTGTCCTTGCTGTCCTTGTCCGCATGGAAGCGCACTTGTTCTGGCAACGAACTCAAGTCCGTTGGCCCAGGCATTTGGAGAAAATGAAGCACCAATCGCAGCGTGTCATCTGAGAGAAAATGCAAGCGCTGCACTTGACGGGCTTGAATGGTGGGACGCTGTTCTGTCAGCCATTGATGCAATGCTAAGGATTGATTGGGATTGGTGAAGCCATGTTCCCACATGTGTCCCAGTTCTTCGGCGGTCACAGCCACAAGGGGACGAGAAGGAAGGGTGGCTACGATGGCTTCCAAGGTACATTTAGGTAACAACTGTTTCAAATACTCACTTCGCTCGACCTGGGGCTTGGTGAGGGTGATGATGTCCGGCTTGTCCTTGAACCCAATCTGCATCTTGATCCACCACGTTCTTGACCAATTCCGAAATGGCGGCTTGCGTGCGAGGATGTGGTTCCACGCGTACTGGTAAAAGTCCCACAGGCCTTCGACTAGCCAACAGCAAAGCCAACACAGCCAAGAACCCAATCAAGATCAATCCGGCGATCCATAATCGATTCGATTGGAATGGACTAAACAACGTACCACTGGGAATGGAACAAAAGGGGTCTCTCATGCTTTTTTGCTTCTGGCAAAGGAATTGGATTGGCGATGCGTTCCAACGCATCGTGGCGCAGTCTACGATCGATTAAATCCACATGTTGCGAAATACACAATCGGCAACATTCTCGCGCTAATCCGAGCTGATCCAGAATCTGTTCGGTGCTGAGAATGCCTCGCTGTTTTTCCGCTTTGTACGGTTCGTACTTGTTTCCCACAACTTTTCCACAGGTAAAGCAGCGAATGGGTGGTAACATGGTTTGAAGAGATGCACGCTCTTATGATGCAGTCAAACAAGCCTTTTATATTGATGTTGACTCCTTTCGAGACAGCGTGAGACCATCAACAGAGCGTTTGCAGACACGGATCTTACGTAAACTCGCCCGAAAACGAGACCATTGGTGGACGTGAGCATGCCAACTGATACAAAGTACAGAATCGGGACAAAATCAACCAGGATGTTTTTCTGTTCGATTTTCTCTTTCAACGTTTCGCCGCTTCAATTTGAGGGTTCGTGCTGCATGGGCTCTACACCGGATGGAGGGGAAGCGTCCTACACAAATGGGAGTTCAAGAGACAGATGAGCATACAGAGAAGAAAGAACACTAACCGAACGACGTCGCTGTGCTGGCGGCGCATCGCTTTCAAGCAAAAAGTGTTTGCTTCTATGGTAGGACACGCCAGCTGCCTTGGTTGGATGCTGAGCCAAAAGGTTGTAAAACTCTACGGGGAAATCGGCGCCTGGGGTTCGATAGTGTTGGTAAACAAAGTGCGCCAGATTCACAGCGGAACCGCTGCCACGTAGCCATGGACCATGCTTCTCTTCAAGCAGCTTCACGACATCCACCAAACTGCTTCGATAATTGTCGAAAGCAAATTGGAGGACATTCTTGACTTTACATTGATTGTTGCAGTTCGAGCAAAGGACTATGCCGTTCACAATATCGGCTGGTCCGGCATCAGCGTCCGCAACGATATGAGCTTTGTGCCACTCGACATTGCGGGCGGTGGATATCTTGCGCTCGTCTGCGTACACGTCACAGGTGAGCTGCTTGATTTTACAGACAGGGCAGCATTGAGGGGTCTTCTCGTCAGCACCAAAGAAATGGCGCCAAAACGGGCGATGATCCTTGGCGCCCCACACATGATCTCCCTTGGGTGGAATTCCAGGCAGTGCCGGCTGTTCTCGCGGCTTATTTTTGAGAGCGTTCAAGACACGGCGTTTCTGTTCGGATGATGAATTGGCCGTTGGTGCTGGTCGATCGCCCTTGTAGTCTGTGAGCGTGATGTCGGCACCTTCGGTGACCAGCGCTTCAATGAATTTGATGTTGCCTCGGAGTGTCGCAAGATGTAGTGCTGTCTGGCCCAAGGAGTTCTCGGTGTTGATGATGCTTCGAAATTTGCGCACGAATGGCTTGACGCATTCATGCGATTCTTTGTACTCGTCGTGATGGTAACCTGCAGCGTGCCAGTGGAGAGGAGTGTTGCCGGTCGACTTGAGAATAGGTGTAGAATATCCCGGGTCGAATTCAAGGGAGACTAGCTTCGTTAGCGCTATTATGCAAGGAGAATCCAAGCATCGTTTTGGGAGGTTCCACGACTTCTGCCAAAGCTCCGTCAGAACATCCTGGTATGCGGAATCGAAAAAGAGAGGACGCCTGGCCGCGGGATGCGGAATATGCTCCAACATGTCTTGCTCGAACTTCGTGATGGCGCCGAAGGCATCTTCAGCGACCTCTAAATTATCCGCGCGAATGGCAGCACGTAGCCAGTTGTGACACGTAATAGGTTTGAGCTGAAGCACATCGCGAAAATTCAAGTCCTTTCGGGCAAACAGTTTCTCCAGATCTTTTTCGTTTGTTGGATCCGTTTGCTTCGACATCAGCCGCGTTTTGACATCCTCGAAGGAGCCGGACACGAACACGTCTTGCAATGCGGACATCGTCAAAGAGGGGTGAACTGGCGTCAGATATACCCTGCTACGAAAGAGCAGGTTCGACGAAAAAAAAGTAGACTCTAAGCACGTGCTCATCCACAAGGTCATACGCGTTTGCTTGGTGGTCCGTTTTCCATCCAAACAAACCTGATATGAATCGAGATTTCAGTGGAGAATTTCATCGGTCCGTTCGAGCTAGCCAAAATGTCGATGCTGTTGGACTCGTGCGGCAAAGTTGTGATATCAATGCCGCCCGTGATCAAAACTCGTGGTTTACAATTCCTTGGTCTGACCTTTCGGCACAAGAGCGACGACGGGGACTTTCTCTCCGGGACCGTCATCCTCACAACTGGCAGCAAGAGGACGTTGCTGTGTTAGATTATGAAGAGCTCGAGGATGATAGAGGCGTCTGGGCGCTGCAGCGTTACCGATGCTATCGTCTCCGAGAAATTCCGAACACGTACAGCTTGCACTTTACAGGTTGGAATGAACAATACGCATTCAACCATCACCTTTGCGCACCAACAGAGCGAACTCTGCTCGAATCCAGCGGCATTCGTGGCTATTTCCGTTTCCCCGGGTTCCACGAGCTTGCGTGGGAATTCTGTGGCTCGTTTGTGGTCCGAAACCTTCGTGCCGCAGCTGACGTAGATTTGCCAATTTCTGGATATGATCCTGAGGTGGAAATAGCTCTACGGATGCTGAATGTAGCGATGGAATATACGCCTATCGCAGATCATGCGATGGAATATTCTGACTTGGCTGAGCGTTTGCGGCACGAGGTGTTCAGCTGTACGGAACTGAGAAAACTGGCTTCAACGGATGCAAGTGTGCAAGAACTGCTGATGTTTGCCTCTTGGGACTGTTCCCAGTTCGCGTTCCATGCAGATGACGCGCTAGAAGCTGAGCAGTTTCGTCAATTTCTGGGTACGTGACCCTTCTTAACTACCCTATGGCATCCGCTAATCTTTTCCATTCCGTCTTGTAGACTTTAAATCGTCGGCTGGAAATGAGTCACCCAGACACTCTCCGGGTCTCCAGTCTCCAGACCCAGAGACGGGTGGCGCACGGCACGACATGGTTGACTTCAAGTTTGGAACCGAGACACAACATGTAGCTTCAGCTCATGCGATTGAATCACAGTTAGACATCTCCGAGAAAAAGCTGGAGTCGCACTGCTATCTTTTGCCCCAAAACGTCGCTGCGATGATGATGCCAGATCCACCAAAACCGTGCAAGTTTTTCCTCACTCAAGCAGATGGATGCGACAGCACAAAGTGTCCTTTGAGGAAAATCCGGAACTCTGCAGATTGCCACCGCGTTACACGCTCAACGTTTTTGTGCGGCTATTATAGAAGCGGTTATGCACCCAAAGGACGCTCTGCTTGCTTCAAGCGCTGTAAATGGATGCATGCCAAGATCGTGGCTCGCCATGATGGTCTTGTACTTGAACATGAAGACGCCCGCGTCGACATGAATCAGGAATGTGTGTATTGCTATGAACACGCGCTCCAGCTAGAGGTGAAAGATGGCGTGCTTATGATGAAGCCTGGTACTGTCCCTACGTTCGCATGGGATTGTTCGTGTATCGTGCACGACGGCTGTCTTGTAAGTCCTTGTATTCATTTCGGTTCGGCGGGACTTCTCACGCTTTTTCGTTTTTTTTCAGTATTCCTCAGGCAAACGCTCCGAACCGCATCGTTGTTGCGCTCCTCGTTTCATCTCGCAGCCGCTTTTCAAAATGGCTCGGAAAGGTGATACTGTGGGACGCAGAGCGATGATTCGTGAACACATTGCACGCATCAAAGCTCATATCGAATCGAGCAACGATCCGGACGCGGCTGTTTGCCGGTTCCAACGCCCCAACTGTTGGCTACACCAGACTCATCTTTTGAGATCCAACGACGTTCCCGACTGTCCGTTCCGCCATGTTCGTGTTGAAAGTGCAGCTGACAAGCAAGTGGACGATTGTGTACCATTCTGCGTTGCTGCTGACATGTTCGAGTCGCAGAAAGTTCAGCAATCATTGGAGCATGATTCTCGTGCGTCACCAATTGACTCCACATTTGCTTTGTAATGACTGCTTCATTGCATTCAAAGCTACAATCCCGCAAATTTTACTTCTGCTTATTCTGATTCGCAACACTTGTATCGAAATGCAACCACACATGCATCCCATCACTCCAAGTCATCGCCTGCATTTTCAAACTTGGCGTCTTTCAAGGCCGATGCGTCAGACTTGACGTAATCGGCGACACGTCGTTCAAAAAAGTTGGTTTTCCCGTCAAGACCGAATCCAAACATGAATCCGAACGGGGTTTTGATGTTGTAGAATGGTTCTTGGCCCAGTAAATGGAACAAGACATCGGCCTGACTTTTCACGTGCTCTTGCATGAGATCGGCATTCATGCCGGACAGTTCATACGGAAGACTTTGGCGAACAAACTCACATTCAATGTCGACAGCGGATCCCACCAGGTCATGGATGTCATCCGTAGTCAACTGGTTCTTGCATTCGCGGTACACCATGGAGCTAAACACGCAGTGCAACGCTTCGTCCGAGGCAATGAATTCATTGGAGTAGGACACGCCCGGCAAAATGCCTTTGCTGCGAGCATAGTTGAGCGAGGCAAAACTCGAGGCGAAAAACAGGCCTTCCACGCACGTCCAAGCCACCAATCGATCGGCCAAAGCCACTTCGGGGTCCAACCAAACGAGGGACCATTCCATCTTGGGCTTTACAATGGGATTGGTGAGAATGGAGCGGAATAAATAGTCGCGCTCTTCCGGATCGCGAATCAAGGTCTTGATGGATTCATTGTAGGTGAGCGAATGGATGACTTCCATGTGAGATTGGAAGGCTAAGTTCATAATCATTTCCGGGAACTGCAGTTCATTGGCTAGTTGTCCAGCCACATTGGCTAGCACCACTTGATCGGCATTGGCAAAGGTGGCCAAGGTGTTTTTGTAAAAGAACTGTTCGTCTTTGGATAGGGTGTTCCACGATTCCAAATCTTTGGAAAAGTCAATCTCGGTCTCGAACCATTCTTGGTTACGCTGGGTTTTGTAAAGATCGACAAACTGCGGATACTTGGGGGGATCCAGCGAGAACCGGTCTTGATTGACGGTGATGGGCTCCACAGGTAGGTCCTTCTTGAGTCGAGGTTGGTATCTCATGTTGGCCTTTTTCCATATCTTGGAAAAGAAAAATTTTCTTGGCCGCTATTGGTTTGACGAACACATCAGGGTGCCATTGTGAGCCGGAGACCTTGACGCATCAGCTGATTGGCCACTTCAAAATCTTCACTGGTCGGCGCTTTCTTTTCTTTGGTTTTCCTTTCTCCGACAGGTTTAGGTCGTTCAGCGGCCAGTTGCCGCTTTCGGAGCTTTTTGCGTTCTTGTTCCACAGTTGAAACTCGATCGATCACTTGAGACACGCTGCGTTCCCGATGGGTCAAAATAAAATCGGTATGCTGATAGGCAAACAGTTGAGCCATTTCGGGATTGTCGGGGAATAGGGATTGGTAAAAGGCCAGACTGTTTTCGATGAGTAAGGGACGAGTGATGGGCTGCAGTTGGGTGCGTTTGATGAGACGTAATGTGCCTGGATCGCCAAACACGTTGGTGTCGGCTTCGGAAGGTTGAATAGGTACACTCATATTGGGAACTTGTTGCAGCAGAGTGGAAACTGGACCAGACAGTTCTCGAATCCGAGAACGAACCGATTGCAATTGGTCACGTAACATCACTTCCTCATGTTTCATTTGCAAGTATTCTTGCACCTGTTTGGGAAATTGATGAAGATTGGACATTACGTTTTTTTTTAATGAAGATAAGATTTCAATACTCGGAGTTTAGAACGCGTTCATTCGCCCCTCTGGAAGAGAATTTCAATCTCTGACCGAGAACCAAAGGTTCTTTCCAAAATGCGTTCGACTACGTCGTGATCTTTTGATTGATGACTGCATCATGGACGCACCAAGTGCACCGCACGATCTTTTCTAACAACCAGCACGTTTCATAACACAAGGTTAGGTGTTCCGGATAGTGTCAGACCTTTTTGGCGATGATATCTTTGATCTCTTCTTGTGAGAACTCTTCTGCCCACTCGTCGTCAAACTTGTCTTGCGGGTATCCTTCTTCGAAACAGATAGATATTGCGCGGCTTGAGTCGTCGTGATACGCTTTAAAGTCCAATCTCTTGGCTGCCTCATGGTAGAATACCACGAAAGATAGCTTGCTGTCTGGCTCGTTCTTCTGTAACAGACGATTCGCACAGAACTGGACGAGAGCTGGAAACATCCGGACGTCGTTGTGCTGGAGTTTCGCCCAGTTCAGAATGTTCCGGTGTCGATCAATTCCGGTATGCGATGCGGTGACACCATCACCGAGGCGAGGATACAGAAAGCCGTCGTTGGACAGTTTGATGTCGAGTGCGGTCCACACTTTGTTGTTCCGGGTGAACGTCTCCAAGTTACTGTACGACGCCCTGTACTTGAGTTTGTCGAACACGTAATACACAGCGTGTGACTGGCGATCGAAGTGATCGGTTGCCTCGACCAGCGTCATGAAATGCTTGTTGATTACGTCCAGGTTGAAATGTTCCGGGAACTTCGCTCGCAGGGCGTCGTACATTAAACCTCCGATAGACGGGTCCGGCGCCAAAAACCTACCAGTTGCGTCGACTGGAAATCGAGCGGCGTAAAATAAGTATGGGGGAGACTTTGCTCTCTCGGGTACAATTTTGTTGTCAAAGGACATGATGCCTTTTCTTCTCAAACCAAAGTGAAAGCGCGCTGCGACGAAAGCAACCGAAGATTATTCTCTGGTTCTCTGCCTTGCCGGGAATTCGGGAAATTGCTCAACCACCCTTACAAAGTGACTAATAGATTTCGGCAGTGTAACGTTGATGTCTGAATAGCTAATTAAACAGAAAGTCCTCGAATTGGCTAGTCACGCCCTCTCTATTTCGAAATTAGCATATACATCGGTAGCCCCACGGCTTCGAGTAATCCTCCCCATAAACGACAGGACTCCATGATGGATGAAGAAATGAAACATAAGTTTTCTAAAATGGTTCTAGTTTTGGAAATTACAAAAACAAACTGGTCATCAAGAGACGGAAACGTCAAACTTTCAAAAAACAAGAATGAACGTGGTGTTTTTCGACTACGATGACACGATCTTGCCTTCGTCTTGCATTCAGAGCCTAGTTCGAACGATCAATGATCCGGGTGACGACTGGTGGAAACAGCTTCCGTCTGTGGAAAAGGTGTTTGGCAGTGGTGAGCAATGGTTGGAGTACCAAGAAGCGATCTGCCGTCACTTTCTCCTATGGCATCAAGATCGAGAAGTCATCGTAATCTCGAATGGCGAATACCAATGGATCATGAAAACCTGTGAATTGTATTTGCCTCAACTACATCACTTTTGGAAACAGAATCACACGGTGATTTTGAGTGCACCCGATTTGTTTCCCAATCTGATCAAAAGGGGTCTTCATTTAGCCAAGGCCGAATTGATGAGACGTTGCGTCCATTCGTTCGATGCCAAGACTGTGATTTCCTTTGGTGACTCCATGATCGATCGACAAGCATTGTTGGATGTGGCGAAACACTTCCCTTCACGAAAGTACATCAGTGTCAAATTGCGGGACTTGCCCGATCCGTTTCATTTGCAGCAACAAAACAATCACTTATGGTTGACTAGCAAGCGTTGGAAACGAGAAGTGCTGGAACAAGAGGAGACGGTGACATTTTTAGATTATGTGTATATGGACTTTGAGTTTACAGGTTCGGCCACATTTTCGGATGAACCAGATTCCCCAAGACTTGGCGGAGTTGCGGCAGCGTCATACCATACCTCACCTGCGCCGGTGCCCCTGGAGTTTTGTGAATATGTCCCATGAGAGTATAATGTCCGCCCCGATCAGAGCTGTCATACAGCAACACTCCCAATCGATCTCCTTCGCGCGTCGGTTTGGAGCTGAGGCTGACGAATCCAATGGGCTGGGCGTCTTTACATCGCATGTCAAAAATCATGAGGTACAATAGAAAGCCATGAGCAATCAATGCATCTTGTAAACAACCCAGCGTGAGATTGTTGGCCCAAAAGTGAGTACGTACTCCATCCACGATATCCATGGTGGTGACCCTTTTGGATTTGTTGGTTCGAATGTCAAACGCGTGAAGATTTCGGAGCAACTCCCGATCCACCCGTCCCTGTGTCAGGTCTCGTTCCAATTGCTCTGCAGTCCATACGCGCAAAATTTTCATTAGTTCTTCCATGTCATACTTGGCAAACGCTTTGCTGTAATCTGCTTTTAATAGCTTGGCCACACAGTAGTAGGCGCAATGACCGCCAGCACCGCAATCTACTCGCACCCACTGATGCAAAGAACGCATCCACTGCTGCACTAAGGGGGAGTCTTGGTCCGGTGCAAAAGTTTTGGCCTCTAAGCGGGTGATCAAAGGCTGTGCTTGATTCATCTGCCTTGTTTGCTTTTGATGGGGTCACGCAGAAAAAAGACATGAGCACTTGTTTGGATTATTTGGGTCAATATGCGCTACAAATTTCGGCCAGCAGTGATGCACCGAATGCAACTGCGGACATGAAGTGGCCAACGCCTCAATTGTTTGCACTGCCCAACTGCCCCGGTCTGCCATTGGCTTTTTCTCCCAGCAGCATTGTCGAACAAAAGAATCCATCGGGAACATCGTTGGGCAGTTTTTGGGTGCCTCCCGGCTGGTCAGTGACCTTGCTCAGCAATGATGCCACACCGTTGAGCAAGACCATCACTTCCAAAGGTTCCACCACGTTCAATTCCACGGCTCTTTTGCTGTTTGATGATGGGAAAACCTCGGTTCAGAATAGAGTGGCCACGGTGCGTTTTACTCCGCCACCCGATCCTTCGGCGCAACTGACGGCGTTCAATCAATGGGTCTTGCAACGATGCTTGGGTGAACGATACGATATGATTGGGGCCACCACGTTAACTTCGTTTCAACCAGGTAGTTCAGCCTGTGACAACTTTATGAACACGTATTGCAAACAGAATCCTGATGTCGACGAGTGTGCATGTTTGAAAGATGAAGCCAATTTGCGTAACCTGTATTGTGGTCCAGGCAACACCAATCCCGGTTGTGACAGCAACGCATGGACGTCGGCAGCTCCAGTGACCTGTTTAGGCAAGAATTGTTCGTATGGCGGCTATCGCTGGGCTCGCATGTTGAACCAGAAATGCAACGTGACACTGTGTCAGCAATTGGTCAGTTTGATTGGCGATGATCTAGTGATTCAGGGCAGTTCCGAGTTGTGGTGTGGCAATCGGGCCCTTTCCATTGATGTCAGCCCCACACCCAGTGTTCCTACCGACGAGGATGAAAGCAGTGCGAGTTTGCCCACATGGCTTTGGTTCACCATCGTGATGACCATCTTCTTTTTGCTAGTCATCTTTCCCGTGGCCGTGATTTTGCTGAAACGAATTTGGCCCGTGACAAACGCGAGCGAATCATCTGAACTAACGCAATGAGTCAACGTGATGCATCATCTCGTCGAGTCGCGTTTGACTTTAGGAATCCTTTACTGTAAAACCAGAAAGAAACAAGGTCACGATGAAGTTATTTGTGTGCCCCCTGGATGAACCCATGCTTCCTCGAAAGCGTAAAGTAGAAGTGAGGGCCGTGGTGCCGGTCAAGGCATGTGGAAGCAAAGAGGAATTAATGCAGAGGGTAGCTACCTTGCTTCATACTACGGTTGCAGAATTACGTCAACAGTGGTCGTCTCGAAATCGCAGTTTCCTAGCCGCATCCAATGATGATGCGGTGTTACAAGCTGCGCCGAAGCGATCTTTGCCAGTAATGGAAGAATTCGAAGAACGGGTGGTTCCGAAACCCAAACGAACGCTGATGTCCATGCTACTTGAGTTAGACCCCATCCAGGCCATCACGGACGGAAAACCTTTGGAACCGCCGATTCCCATTGTGAAAGGACGAAAACATGCGCTAAAGCGCCCGTTGGACAAGCGCCCCTTCGAAGAGGTGGATTTTGAATCGATGTCGGAGCAGCCAGTTCAGATCGGAAGAGCGTCGTGTAGGGA
>CALKVB010000545.1 GCA_937996605.1 uncultured Oxalobacteraceae bacterium
ACGGGAAATTTCTATATATATGTAGAAATCTGAGAACGCGCGTAGAAAAACGTTGGTTGTTTCTGAGAATTTAGAGAGTGTTCAAGCATTGGAAGCGTGAAGAATTTTATTTCGAATGAATTTGATGTACAGCGTTATCACCCAACTGTTTCAAGTCGTCCAGAAACTTGATAAATTCAGCATATTTGTGACCTTCTCCGAGCGCAATCGATGATATGTCGAAGGATGACCTTGCGTCCGACACAATTTTCGTGACTCGAGCGATGAGATCTGCCTTGATTTCCCTAGCATCCTTTACACGCTTTTCCTGCTCGGCCACCCATTCCTTGCGAAAGTTGATGCTCGCTTGAAACGCTTGCTCTGTGCCTTCCTCATCGACTCGATTGTGCCGCAGAAAATAGACAAAGTTGGGATCGTTGAGGTTGGTCACAAACTTCCGGCTCTTGGGAGGGTACAAGTTCTTCTGATCGTCGATGCGCGCATACGGGAAATCGATACCACGTTCGCGAACCAAAATGCTCCAACCATTGCTGGCACGCTTGGCACTCAGAGTGATGTCTAACTTCTCTTTGGCTACCCGAAACAGACTTTCGAAGATGGCGTCCTTCTCTTGTGGAGAAATCTTGCGACGTTTGGGTGCTGCTGAGTTTTCCGATGGGTCAAGCAAATGCTTCGCCACTGCTGTGCACTCTTGCTGCATGATTGACTGTCGTTGTCAGATGTTGAAATTTGAAAATATGATGATACTCGCTGCTCGAATGAACGATTGGGTAAACACAAATCCTATATATACTTGGAAGGATCGGCTCGAGATCTCTGATCAAGTTCTCGCATTCTGATCGGTAGATCTTTGTGTGATTTCAAATTTTCAGATTTGATTTAAAAAATCTATTGTTTCGATAAAATTTCAAAACATAGAGAGTGGAGACAGAGCATCGACAGATTCGCTTGATTCCCCTTCGGTGCTGTAGTCGTCAGCGATGAAGTTGTCACCGTTGTGGTCTTCGTCATCGTCAAAATGGAGTGCGCGTGCCGCAGCGGATGGGCAGATGGCGTTTTGTCGAATCAGTCTTGGCCTTTGGGGTGCCGGTGGACATGGGCGAGGACTGAAGAGGGTGCGATCGTCACGTGGGGTGAGCGGAAAACCTTCGCTTGACATGGTTTCTTGTGATTGAAATGGAAAATAGCCAACATCGTGCCTTTGAAATGGCTGATAGCCGCGTGCAATTTTTATATATACATCGATGAATCACATATGTGACGAAGATGAAACGCATAAGATTTGTCATTTTGGCCGACAGTCATGGCGTCAAATCAATTGGTGTTATTGGGTCAGTCTCGCCATGGCGAAGTGGCCATCAAAGTATGCGGCAGGGTGGTGTCTGTGAACCACCGTTATATTCGCGGCATGTTTATCATCCCGAAACAGCGCCCCAAGTATTCTTCACGGCTTCAGCAAGTCCCTGCAGAAGTCTTTGACATGATCGTGTCGTTCTTGCCGGAAGTGGAGCAACTTCACGCCCATTTCTTCTTCTCCACAATGCACTTTGATAACGTTCCACTGTACCTCGACTTTATGGGCCAAATTCGACCCGAGGCCGAACAAGGATGTTACAATTGGGTGAATGAAAGTGTCAAGCAGCTCAACAAAGAACTGGTGCCGCGGCATAAGACGGTCACCATTGATCTGGAGAATGGAGAAGTCAGCATTGACAGCGGAGAACATATGGAATTCTGGCTCCGATTCACGTTGCCGTTGCACTTGTTGCCTCGCAACGCTCAAAAACGACGTTTTGCATCATTGGAATAGAATGGCATTTTTATTGTTTCATACCATCCGTGAGCACTCGCATGACTTCGGGGTACTTCTGAGCAGATTCAAGTACCGCGGGAGTAGGAAGAGCCCCCTGACTCAACAACCATTGCAACAACTCCAGCGCGATTGCACATGTAGATTTGCAATACTTAAATTCATCAAAATATTCGATGACAAGAGGCAAGACAGCTACGTCATGATCAGGGTGAAGGCTCGAATCCTTGCTTTCAGTTGTCATTCGATCCGTCAGAAATCTTGACCAGCGAAGAACCGCACGCATGGCATCTTCTCCTCCTTCGTCGTAACCCACTTGGTAGGTTAGGGACCGCTCCTTGTTGTCGTCGTCCAGCAGCCAACAAAGTAGGTCGTTCAAAGGAGAGTTATCTTTGACGTTGGATAAGAGAGCCCATACTAGGGGATGCGTGGACCAGTCTTTCAGCTGCGGGGTAAAGTAGTCTTCCGCCGTCTTTCGGAGTTGCTCCATGGTGGAGCACGCTTCAAGCGCACTCAAACCGATGATGTTTTGCATGAGGCCCGAGATGCTGATCACATACTCGCCTTCGAGGAATTCGGGAATAGGCCAGAAGCCCCTTTCCTTGAGAAACTCCATCGCACTCATCGCATGTCGAACGGATTCGCATGCTTCGAAGCCAACTCCATGATCCGCGAATAAAAACGCCAGTTCTAGGACGTCCAAGAGTGGATCGGCGATAAAATCGCGCTGCTGTTTGTTCAGATGCTCGTACAGATACTCGTAGAACGCGCGAGTCACTTCATGAGGGGTGCGGCAGATTTCCAACTCGTACCGCCCTCGTAGCAAGCGAGGCACATCGACGCTCTCGTTTTGCAGCTCCCAATCGACCTTGTCTGGATCACTTCGCAGCAGTTTTCCCAAAAGGCCTTCCACAGGTGGCTTTGCTTGTTGCAGCCGTGCAATCATTTCGGATTGCGTGGGTTCCACCACCGCTCGGCTTCGCTTGCTGCGGAAAGACTCACTGCATGATGACTCAACATCCTCTTCGCGGCTGCGGCGCTGGCCAGAAAGAGTAGCGGGTTGATCGACATCCATGATGTTTGGTGGTTGATGAATGTATGACGAATTCTGCGACTTCAAACACCTTTTTGATCGAATCATTTTGCTTTTATATATAAGATTTGGAATCCCTACGATGATCACTGCTCGGGCCGGATAGCCCATCAAGTCTGTTACGTTTTCGTCAAATATAGAAAAAAGATCCCGCGGCGAGGATTTGAACCTCGATCTCATGGGCTACAACCATGAATGCTACCCCTTACACCACCTTCGGGTTATTCAATAGTGTATACAGTTCATCTTCTTTTTATTGCATTTGCAACAAATTCGGTTTTCACAATGAATCACAACATATCCATAGCCGAAATGTGTGCATCCTTCAGCGACGCATGCTTGCGGACTTTCTTGGCTTCGGGTGCACCGGAGCTCTCGCTGACACTCTCGTTGTCACTGAGCTCGACACGTATGCGCTTGGGCTTGCGTCGCGGCACATCGGGCACCTCTTCATCCACGTCCATCGGCGCCGCGGCATCTTTACCCACCACATGATACATCTTGCGAAAGAACTTCTTCAACTCCTCAAAGCTGATGCCATCCTTGACTCGAGGACGATCCTTCAGTTCGCCCGTGACAAAGAACTTGGCATTCTCCATCTTGGTGTGCTGCATTTGCTCAATCATCTTTTCCACGGGCGAGTCGCTGATGAAACGCACCACCTTCACCGGTCGAGTTTGACCGAAACGATAGGCTCGGTCCATACTCTGATTCTCTACTTGCGGGTTCCACCACTTGTCCATCAAAAAGACGTGGTTGGCACGCGTCAGCGTCACACCCAGACCCATGGCATAGCTGCACAGCAACACCGGCGGGCCTCGCTCGTCTTGAAACTGATTCACAATGGCTTGTCGTTTGCGGGAGCTGCCCGTTCCGTCGAGCCGCAGAAACGGAATGTTGAGCTTCTTCAGCTGCGTCTCCACCAACGTCAAATAGCTGGTCCACTGCGAAAACACGAGCGCCGCGTTGGTCGGGTCTTTGCGACGCATTTCTTGGATTTGCTCCATCAAGGCATCCGTGCGAGTCGAAGATACGGCAGCATCATGACAGATGTAGCAGTGACGATCCGAGGGAAACTTGCACTGCATGCATACCACGTGCCGATCACAGCCCAGCAATTCGTACTTGTCACCCGGCTGAATCACCGTAGGCTCGTGCTTGGGACAGAGCACACATGTGTTGGCCGGAATGATCAATCGGCGGTCGCTGCATGACTGGCGGATGCGGAGCAGCAAGAGCAGCAAGTGGGCATATTGATGCAGGTGGGACATTTCGCCGTTCATAATGTCGCTGAATTCGGCCTGAGACTCTTCCACCAGCTTGCGATGCAACTGCATTTCTTCCGGAGACATCTTGCATTCAAACGACACGACATCCTTGCGCGGAAGATTGAGTAGAGTCTTGTCTCGGCGAATCATATACTCTTTCTGAAAGGTGGCAATCTGATCCACTGAAGCTTTGCACCACCACTTCGTGTCATTGTAGGCCTCGCAAAACGGATGGGATTGAGACTTGAGGCGCAAGAACTCGCACATGGAAGACAGATCCGAAATGCCATTGTTGAAGATGGTGCCCGACAATAACCAACGATACTTGGCGTCGAGAGAGCATATGGCCCGCAGCGCATGACTCTTGGGATTGCGCATGATGTGCCCTTCATCCACCACAATGCGCTTCCAAGTGCCGGCGTGGAAAATGCTGCGCTTGGGAACAGGTTTGTCCTTGCGGCGTCGCTTGACAGGTTGACCCGGTTTCCAATTCTGCTCGGCGGATCCCACCAAACGAAAGTCGGGGCACTCATCCACGACGATGGTGGGTGTGGTGATCACAAACTTGACTCGCTGCATGCCAGTTCTCACATTCAAGTGAGCCAGGTCGGGGCGATCCGCGCCGTGATACACCAGCACCTCTCGGTCCATCTTTAAGTTGGTGTGCTTCTCAAACTCGGTGGCCCAATTGTACACCAGATTCTTGGGACAAACAATCAACGTCACGCCATTGGTGCCCACATCCACATCCGCATCAGTCTTGTGGGCCAAAGAAATCACTTGGAGCGACTTGCCCAGACCCATGTCATCCGCATTGATGCCACCCAAAGCATGCGACGCTTCACGCTGCTTCATAAACGCCACGCCTTCGATTTGATGCGGGCGAAGTTCGGTGCGGACAATCCACTTGGGAGCCGCAGCGGAAGATGGGACCGCATGCTTGACTTCTGCTTCCGCTTTGGCCAACTCCATTTGTGCTGCTTCCAGTTGTTCTCGCAGTTTTCGAATTTTTTCGAGTTGCGATTCCACCATTGGAGGGGGTTTGGGCTTAGAAACAACAACAGGTTTCGCAGCAGCGGTTTGCTTGCGCTTGGACAACACTTGATGCAACGATTGAATAGCCTGGAAGAAACCTATCTCAATGAACAAAAACCTTGCAAAAAAAATGGACCAAGATTACGTACTTTGGTCGACATGGTATTCGATTGGATCGATGAATTTGTGAGCTCGAACGATTCATCGGTCCACGGTTCCGCGAGTGCAAATTCTATATATAAATAGTGTGGAATCTTTGGAAGCAACGTCGTGAACTATCTATATATAGAAATTGCATGGACTGGAAAGGCCTATTTCATAACATCAGACGGATCATAAAGTCAAACGACAAGAAAACATGCAAGTCGAAGACATCAAAGAAATTCCAGTGTCCAACAAGCGTTCTGCTGTGGAGGTGATTGACCTAACTGCTGAGGATGAGCAACCCATCAAGAAGGCCAAGCAACAGACGTATTATGCACAATTCGAATGGGAAGTGGAGCTGCTGGAAGACCCCGACTGCACCGGTGTTATTCGTGTCAACGTGAAGTTTCCCAATGAAGATTTGGCAGAAGAGTATCGACACGACACCACCGGACTCGCCGACGTAGTACAAGCACTCATCGACGACAGAAAGATGCCAGACAAGATCTGGGGATTCACGGCGCGTGCCCATGTTTGCAAGTCCATTTCGACGCGGAGACCCCAAGTGTTGCACATCATTGTTCACAGCGACGAATCGTACAAACCTGTGAATGTGATTGATGTTGAGTTTGATGATGAAGACGAAGAAATGTAAAGCCAATACATTTTAATACGTTTGAGAATCTGGTCGAAAAACTCGCTGTTTAGAAAGTATAGGATCCTATTGAAAGAAAAATCCTTTGGCGGTTAAGATTATTTGGGAAGTTTCGTGTTTTCGTGAAAGTAGTTTGCTAGTTCTATTTTTCCACAACCATTACAATTTCACACGTAAATCCTGCGATACAGGCACAATAGATCGGAAGAGCACACGTCTGAACTCCAGTCACCTTGTACTATCTCG
>CALKVB010000546.1 GCA_937996605.1 uncultured Oxalobacteraceae bacterium
GATCTACTGGTGTCACAGGTTTGACTGTAACCGTCGGTGCGGATGGTAATGTTACCGATGTCGCAATTGTTAAGTCTAGTGGATTCAGGGGACTAGACAATGCTGTACGTTCCCAATTATTGTCTGGGTCGTGCAAAAACAAACCTGGAACAGTGGATGGCAAGCCTCAAGTCACCACGACTCGTGTTGATTACGTTTGGAAGCTTGATTAAAACAAAGCCAACAAGTAACAAGAGTCAGAGACGTATCGTTTTACTCACAACCAACGTAAGTATTAAATTTTTTTTAAAGGAAGTATCTACATGAAAACCCGCGCTAAAGTAAGCACATTCCTGGCGGCAGTCTTGTTTGCATTGACAGCCTCTATGACCTCTGCATCCGTATTTGCACAAGACGCATCTGCCTCTGCAGCAGCATCAGCACCAGCAGCTGAAGCGGCCGCACCAGCACCAGCAGCACCAGAAGCTTCCTTGCCAGCCGGCGAAGCAGCAAAAACAAATGAAGCAGATCAATACAGTTTGTCGCATTTGATTAAAGAAGGTAATTTGGTTGACCGTGCAACTTTGGTAATCATGTTGTTGATGTCTATCGGTTCTTGGTACATCTTGGTTACAAAGATCATTGATTTGACTAAATTGAGTGGTCAAGCAAAAGAAGCGCGTAAGTTCTGGAAAGCCGCTAATGTGAACGCTGGTTTGGCAAGCTTGAAAGAAGGCAGCCCATACCGTTTCATCGCTGATTCTGCAATCAGTGCTAGCCAACACCATGAAGGCGCTTTGTTGGAACAAATCGACTTGAATTCTTGGGTGACAATGTCTATCCAACGTTCTGTAGATAAAGTACAAAGTCGTTTGGGTGAAGGTTTGACTTTCTTGGCGACTGTTGGTTCGACTTCTCCATTTATTGGTTTGTTCGGTACAGTTATGGGTATTTACCAAGCGTTGATCGCAATCGGTACATCTGGTAACTCTTCTATCGATAAAGTAGCGGGTCCAGTTGGTTCTGCATTGATCATGACAGCGATCGGTTTGTTCACAGCGGTTCCAGCAGTTTTGGGTTATAACTACTTGTTGCGTCGTAACAAAGCAGCGATGGAAGACGTGCGTGCTTTCGGTGCAGACTTGCATGCGGTTGTATTGTCTGGCGCAATGAGCAAAGCTACTGCAAATAAATAATACGTAATATTTAGACGCTAAGTTATTACCAAATTCATTCCCATCAGACGAGGAAACCTCGTCTGATGTAGAGCGAATAGAATTTAAATAAAGAGAAAATATTATGGCAATGCAAATCGGTAGCGGCGATGGCGATGACGAGCAGCTAAATAGCACCATTAATACCACACCTCTGGTGGATATTATGTTGGTATTGCTGATTATCTTTATCATTACTTCGCCAGTAGTGCTTCAGTTGGCAAAGGTGCAATTACCTGCTGAAAAAAATGATCCGTATAATCCAGACGCGAAAAACGTCATTATTACGGTTAGTAAAGATGGTGATATCTATTGGCGCGGTAATCGTAAGCCAATCGGATCAGATGAAGAACTGTTCCAAGAAATGTCGAAAGTTGCAGTGATCGTTCCTCAACCTGAAGTTCATATTCGCGGTGATCAAAACGCGAAATATGAATCTATTGGTAAGACTATCCTGACTGTACAACGTGCAGGTATCGCTAAAGTTGGTTTCGTATTAGAACCACCGGCCAAAAACTAAGAGAGGATTACCATGGGTATGAATATGAGCTCTGGTTCCGGCGGTGATGTGGAACCAATGATGGAAATGAATATGACACCAATGATCGACGTTATGTTGGTCTTGATCATCATGTTTATTACTACTTTGCCAGTGGCGAATCATGCGGTAAATTTAAATATGCCGCAGCAAAATAATTTGCCACCACCACCAGTTGATCCTGTTGTCGTTAAAATTGACGTTGATTTTGATGGTACGATTAGTTGGAATGGCGAGGTTGTTACTCGCAGTCAATTAGAAGATCGTTTTGTTGCCGCTGCGGCGATGAATCCTCAACCTGAGATTCATTTGCAACCAAATCGTCTTGTTGCCTATAAGGCAGTTGCTGGTGTAATGGCTGCCGCTCAAAGTCGTGGTATCACGAAATTGGGTATGGTTGGTAATGAGCAGTTCTTGAAGTAATATACTATTCAGAACTGGATCAAATATGATCAGTCTATCGAAAGAGGGCAGGGATTTCCCTGCCTTTTTTTGTATTGTGACTTAGTTCTTGAAACTTTATGATGTTCGTGATTGGTGTAGAGTGGTACTTTAGTATCGAACACGCTAATTGATGAATACTTAGCATTAACCTTTAATTTTCTTGATTGAGAGATCAACTATGAAACACCTACGCTTATCGCAACTTGCAATTGTTATCGCTGCTATTGGATGCGCAGCGCTTCCCGAAATGACAGGTGTTGCTGGTAATATTGCGTATGCTCAGGAGGCGATGCGCCCTGAAGTTGGTAAATTAGTGCAGCAAGCTGGCGAGATGTTCAAGTCGAAAAAATACCGCGACGCATTAAGTAAGTTGCAAGAAACAGATCGCATTAGTAACAAGACCGTCAATGAAAGTTTTACGATCGAACGTATGCGCTTAGCGGTTGCTTCAGCTTCGGGCGACAACGATTTGATTATTCGCTCCGGTGAAGTGATTGTTGCAGCTAATAAGTTGGGTAGTAAAGAGCAGTTGCAACTGATCCAAGTGTTGGCCAATGCTTACTACAAAGCTGGCAATTACGCGAAAGCAGCAAAAGCCTATGAGCGCTATTTTGCCGAAGGCGGTACTGATTCTTCTTTGCGTCAATATTTAACTCAAGCTAAAGCGCAGAGTGGTGACAATGCTGGTGCGATGAAAGATGTTAAAGCTGAGATTATGGCTGCGGAAAAAGCTGGGCGGGTTCCAGCGCAAGCGACGTTGGAATTTTATGCGAGCGGTGCTCTCCGTGCTGGAGATAAAGCTGGCTATCAAAATGCACTTGAGAAGTTGGTCGCTTTTTATGGCAAAAAAGAATATTGGGTCAATTTGATCAATGCTTTAGAGCGTAATAAGGATTTTAATTCTCGTTTGTCCATGGATTTGTACCGTTTAAAACTAGCGGTTGGCTCGATTAAAGAGACAAAAGACTACATGGAAATGGCGCAGATGGCGATTCAAGATGGTAACAACGGCGAAGCCTTGAAGATCATTGAAGCAGGCTACAAAGCCGGCGCTTTGGGCACCGGTACGGAGGCTGCACGTCATGGTCGCTTGCGTGATTTAGCGACAAAGAAACAAACTGAAGCTAAAGCTGCCGCTGCAGCTAGTGAAGCTGAAGCAGAGAAAGCTGCTGATGGTACGGGCCTAGTTTCTATTGGTTTCTCTTATGTGACCAGTGGTGAGTACGATAAAGGTATCGCCATGATGGAAAAAGGCATCAAGAAAGATAGCTTGAAATATGAAGAAGATGCCAAATTACATCTTGGTATGGCCTATTTGATGGCAGGTAAGAAAGCGAATGGTCTAAAGATGTTGAAAACAGTGCAGGGTAAAGATGGCACTGCTGACTTGGCTCGTTACTGGACGATTTACGCGAATCAAGCCAAATAAGCTCTTGGCTAGGTTAGCGAGTAAGGATGAAAAAAGCAGCTGAATAGGCTGCTTTTTTTTGCCTTGTTGGGGGTAGGTTCGGAATAGCTTTGGCGTTGTAACCTAGGGAACGCAAGTCATTTTAGTTGTACGTGGAATTGAGTAAAAAACGGATTCCAGCGCTTATGTTTGCTTTGGCTTGAATAGTGCAGAATAGGTTTGCTGCTTCACGTTGTTAGAAATCTCAGTACAGTTTGAACTACGATTTTGTTCGACCTGGGCCACTCAAATTATCCTGCACACTTGATGTGAGAGAAGTGAAATTTTCAGACGACATATAGTCAGAAGAGCGACTCTAGATGGACGCTTTTTGAGATTACAGACTTGAATCCGGCTAGCCATGCAGTCGAAATTCTGAACGACGACTATTTGAATACAGCAAAGCAAAGGAAGCTAAAGCCAAGCTGGAAAAAGTTAAGCCCGTCTTGATTTTTTGTGAGTTTGTAAAGCGGTCGCTTTCCGTCCACTCTTCATATTCGATTTTTTTGCCAATTTCGGATTTGGGCTGCTACCAGCAATTTTGTTTTTAGCTTGCTTATCGATATTTTTAATAATAGAAACTTGCAGTTCTAGTTTCTGACCCACCGTAATTTGTTCTCTGCGTAAATGATTCCACGATTTGATATCAGCGACGCTGACTCTGTAGCGTTTGGCTATACTCGCCAAATTATCTTTGCGTCCAGCTTTAACGATGATTTTGCGTGTTCCGACGGCGACTTTATCGATATTGAGCTGTGCTTGTTCTGCGACATCGGCAGGGATATTTTGATCAGTTAAGAGATCAGATTTGGGTACAAGTATCGTTGAGCCTGCACGAACCACAGTTTTGGGAGGGATAGCATTGGCCTCCCGCACTAAATCAACTTTATACCCAAAGCGAGAAGCTAGACTTTCAACTTTTTCAGACTTATTGACATTAAGTGTGGTCCACGTTGAGTAAGGCCCCTTCCAATTCGCGAAATTGTCTTCAAATACGCTCGCTTTTTCTACTGGAAGCAAAATAGAGGTGTTGTTTCCGCCAGTGATTACAGGTCGATTGAATTGAGGATTCAATGCTTTAAATTCGCTGACGGGAATATCGGCTAGCTGAGCTGCAAGATCTACATCGATGTCTTTGTCTTTTTTGACGGTTGTAAAGTAAGGTGCGTTTTCAATCGGTGGTAAATTCAAGCCGAATAATTCTGGGTGTCCTATGATGTTCTTCACTGCTTGCAGTTTGGGAACATAGTTTTTTGTCTCGGCAGGCATGCGCGCCGACAGGCTTTCAAAGTCAATCGGTAAGCCCATCGCTTGTTGTTTCTTGATCGCTCGTTGCACTGAACCTTCGCCCCAATTATAGGCAGCAAGTGCAAGTTGCCAATCACCGAACATGTTGTATAAGCGTTGCAGATAATCGAGCGCCGCTTCTGTTGAACCCAGTACACCACGTCTATCGTCTTTAAATATGCTTTGCTTCAAATTAAAGTCTCGCCCAGTCGCAGGCATGAATTGCCACATCCCCGATGCTTTTGCGCTAGAGACAGCGTTTGGATTAAATGCAGATTCTATGAATGGCAGCAACGCCAAATCAGTTGGCATTCCTCTTTTTTCAAGCGCATCGACGACGTGGTATAAATATTTTGAACCCCGTTGAATGGTTCTCAATAAATAATTGATACGCGAGCCATACCACTCAGTTTGACGATTAACTGTTTGGTTTTCAAGGTTGGGTATTGCATATCCATTCCTAAGGCGATTCCATAGATTCACTTCAACGATGTCAAGTTGGATATCTGGGATCTGTTTCTCAACATCGTCAGTTCTTGTATCTGCGCCCGTTTTTACTGCGTCTGTTGAGCTTAGTACTTTACTGAGTTTTAGAACATCGCTGTCACCAGATTGTGCGTGTGCCACTTGGTTCGATAGAACTGCGAAAACTGAACTAATGACGAAGGCACAGAGTCTTAGGCGCATACTTTAATCGGGTAGGGAGTTGCTTGGAATAGCAAGCTTCATTGAAGGACATCGAAGTGTACGCAAAGCGATGATTCAAGGTCAAGCGAATTAGTGTAAAAGCTTATATTATGCGCTCTAGGAGTTGAAGTATGTCCGCGTGGAAATGTTTCTTGCTTTTATAAAGCTGCATCGAATGATGTAACACTCTCGATTAGTTTGTTTTTAGTTCGTGGCTTTGTGTGCCTGCAAATTTCCGAAATAACGCAGAGGAAAGAAGTAAGTTTGTCTCACTTTAAGTTAAAAATCGAAAATACATATGGGAGATGCTATGTTTCAATTCTTGAATAAGAAAAATGTTGTGACCGCTGTTTTATCTTGTTTTACGATGGCAATTTCAGCGCATGCAAACACGCTGTTTATTAATGCGAACGGCTATACCTTAATCAAAGCAAATAAACTAATTCGCTTCGATGCTATGTTGGTCGATGATCAAGGTAAAGTTGTTAGTACTGGGACACAAAGTGCTTTGCGCGCTCAGCATCAAAAGGCTAGTGTGATCGATATGCAAGGTAAAACTCTACTGCCCGGGTTGATCGATGCGCATGGTCACGTGTTCGAGTTGGGCATAGCCGCGAGTCAATTGAGCTTGCGCTCCACCTCGAATCTTGCACAGGCCCAACAGGCGATTGCAGAATATGCGCAAAAATATCCGCAACATCAGTGGATTTTGGGTGGCGAATGGAATCAGGCAATTTGGAAATTGGGACGTTTTCCTAGCGCGTCGGAAATTGATGCGGTGTTGAAAGACCGGCCTGTGTGGCTACGAAGAGTGGATGGTCATGCAGGTTGGGCGAACTCTGCCGCGATGAAACTCGCTGGTATTTCTCGTGATACTCCTGATCCTCAAGGTGGCAAGATAGAGCGCGATGCGAATGGCAATGCAACAGGCATATTTGTTGATAATGCGATGTCTTTGATCGAGAAGGTTTTACCAAGTAAAAACGAAAGTGAAATGCGTGCGGCCTTGGATGCGGCGATGGCTCAACTACGCAGTGTCGGGCTCACATCAGTTCATGATGCGGGCGTCTCAAAAGAAGATGATCAATTATTCCGTGAATATGCGAACCAAGCGAAATTGACGACGCGTGTGTATGGCATGATCAGTGGTGTACAAGGCTTTTTCGATGAAGTGGCGAAGCGTGGCCCATTAAATTCTTTTGCTGACGATAAGTATGCCTTGCGTGCTGTAAAGTTGTACTCCGATGGTGCTTTAGGAAGCCGTGGTGCAGCATTATTAGCGCCGTATAGTGATGCGCCGCAAACGAAAGGCTTGTTATTCGTTTCGAATCAAGAAATGCAATCGATGGTAGCAAAGGCGGCTTCTCACGGTTATCAAGTGAACGTGCATGCGATTGGTGACGCTGGGAATCTGCAAGTGATTAATAGTCTAGCCGCCCTTAAGGGTAAGGACAGTGCGTCCGTATTGAGGCATAGAATCGAACATGCGCAAGTGCTGCAGCTCAGTGATATTCCACGATTAAAAACCAGCCATATTATTCCATCCATGCAGCCAACTCATGCAACCTCGGATATGAATATGGCTGAGGATAGGGTCGGCAAGGAACGTTTGAAAGGTGCATATGCCTGGCGTACATTCTTAAAACAAGGTTCACGTATTGCTTGCGGTTCGGATTTTCCGATTGAGAGCCCGAATCCGTTTTGGGGAATTTATTCAGCGGTGAGCCGCCAGGACTTCGATCAAAAACCAGAAGGCGGCTGGCACCCAGAGCAGGCGATGACACGTCTTGAAGCATTTCGTTGTTTTACACTCGATGCTGCTTACGCAGCGCGTCAAGAAAATATTCTAGGTAGTTTAGAGAAAGGAAAATGGGCGGATTTCATCGTGATTGATCAGGATATTTTTACCGTACCCGTTAAACAAATTTATCAAACTCAAGTATTGCAGACTTGGCAGGCTGGCAAACAAGTCTATGTAAAATAAGCTTGTTGAAGTTGAGATGGAAGGGCGAGCGATGTGCTCGCTCTTTTTTTACAAAAGAAGGTTCTTACAAAACATAATGCATCAAGCCATGCAAAACACATTGAGCTTATTGCCATCGAGATCGCGGAAATACCCTGCATAGAAACCCGAGTCTCCTCGCGGTCCAGCGGGACCTTCATCTTTACCACCTAGGGCCACGGCTTTTGCGTGAATCGCATCAACTTTGTCGCGGCTATTAACAATCAGTGCCACCATAGTGCCATTTCCAACGGTAGCGGCTTGTCCATCAAAAGGTTTAATAATGCCGAGTGAGGGTTGTGTTGGACTAACTGCCCAAGCAATAAAACGATCCGATTCCATAAAGCGCGAAGCGCCGATCACCCCCAGTAATTCATCGTAAAATTTCGCAGCGGCTTCGTAGTTGTTGGTGCCTAGGGTAACGTATCCAATCATATTTTCTCCTTGTCGTTGTATTTACTGCTCGTGAATGTGGAACTGTAGTTTAGCAAGTTTGGCATACACACCGTCTAATGCAACCAAGCTTTGGTGATTACCAACTTCAACGATTTCACCGTGATCGAGTACCAAGATACGATCTGCACGTTTTACGGTAGCCAGGCGATGTGCAATGATGAAGGTGGTGCGACCTTGCATAGCAGTCTCTAAGGCTTGTTGTACCAATCGTTCCGATTCGGCATCCAAGGCGCTGGTGGCTTCGTCGAGTAACATTAATCGTGGATTTTTAAGTAGGGCGCGAGCGATGGCTATCCTTTGTTTTTGCCCGCCAGATAAGCGCACACCTCGTTCACCCAAGAATGACTGATAGGCATCTGGTAGCTGCTGAATGAAGTCGTGCGCTGCAGCCATTTTAGCTGCTTGTATGACTTCTTCGTCGCTGGCATCGTGACGGCCGTATCGTATGTTTTCCATGGCGTTGGCGGAGAAGATAACGGTATCTTGTGGCACGATGCCAATGGTGGATCGCAGTTCATTCAGACTTAGGTCGCGGATGTTGACGCCATCGATTGCAATACTGCCATATTGCGGATCGTAGAATCGCAGCATTAATTGAAACAAGGTCGTTTTACCTGCTCCAGAGGAACCTACCAGCGCGATCGTTTCCCCAGCTTCGATGTCGAGATTGATACTATTCAGGGCGGGGGGTTGAGGACGTGATGGATAGAAGAATTGTAGATCTTTAATCGCTACTTTGGCACCATGCCCACTATTTGGCGGGAGTGTTGATGGATGAAGTGGTTCGGTGATTGGTGATTGTACTGACATTAATTCAAGTAAGCGTTCGGTTGCGCCGGCAGCACGTTGCGCATCGCCGAGCACTTCCGAAAGTGCGCCAATCGCACCAGCAACAATCGAGGCATATAAAATAAATTGACCTAATTTACCTCCACTCATTTCGCCGTTGACAACAGCATGGGCGCCAAGCCACAGCACAAATACAATCGCGCCGAAAATCAATAAGATGGCGACCATGGTCAACAGAGAGCGTGCACGAATGCGTCGCATCGCGGTGTTGAATGCATTTTCAACTGAACCAGAGAAGCGCTGTGCTTCAATTTTCTCATGGGTGAAAGCCTGCACCGTTGGCATGGCATTGAGAATCTCTCCCGCCACTGCCGAAGCATCGGCGATACGGTCTTGTGAATCACGTGATAGCTTACGTACCCGGCGGCCAAAGAAAACAATAGGCAAAACCACTAAAGCAAGCATGACAATAATGATCGATGACAGCATAGGGCTAGTCACGAACAGCATAATCAAGCCACCTAAAAATAAGAGAAAATTGCGCAGCGCCAAACTGATACTTGTACCAACTACGGTTTGAATTAAGGTGGTATCGGTAGTTAAGCGCGATAAGACTTCACCAGTTTGAGTGGTCTCGAAAAATTCTGGGCTTTGATTCACCACATGTGAATAAACGGCACTTCGTATATCCGCGGTGACGCGTTCACCTAGCCATGACACCATATAGAAACGTGCGGCAGTGGCAATCCCCAATACAACAGCAACGCCGAAGAGCGAAAAAAATGTGAGGTTGACGTGTTCAATGCCACTCGTACCGCTACCTATCTTACTAAACCCGAGATCGATCATTTGTCTGAAGGCATAGGGGATGGTCAGCGTTGCCATCGCGGCGACCAGCAAAGCGATGCCAGCCAACGCGAATTGTCGGCGATAGGGACGAAGGAAAGGGAGTAGGCCCCGTAGCGTTGCTAAGGTACTCAGTTGGTTTGTTGCTTTGGGACTGTCGGTTGAAGTAGCCATGAGTATTGATGTTTCCTTAGGAGAGTTTGCAGCGGGCACGGTGCTAGTATATTGTGTCAGCTTTTGCAAGACATTACTCAAGCATGTGCGTCCAACTTCATGCGATTCAAGTCAACAAAAATGAAATAGCAACGTTATTCGAATTAATACAATTTAACATTCTCAAAATAATGCAAAAACAAGTTCAAAATTTACTAAGTTTCTTGAGTGTGGCAATGTGTGCCTTGGTCTTGTCAGCTTGCTCTGGCACGATGCGCGAGATTCGTGACTGCAAGCAAGGTGATTGGGTAATGATAGGTCAAAAAGATGGTGAGGCCGGATTGATGGCGAAATTCGAGGATCGCCGCGATTTTTGTGCGCACTACGATGAAGAAAAAATAAAGAAAGAATCAGCTTCCTTGTATCAAACAGGATGGATTGCTGGAAATGCACAGTTTTGGAATCGGATGGGAGTGGCTGATGGTCGTGCACCTCGACCACAAACTTTCTATGCTCAGCAGCTGAACAATGAGAAAGTCCTCAAGAACAGAACGCCAGCAAATCCCGCTGCCTATGAAGCAGGGTGGAAGGTGGGTAATGCAGATTATTGGTTTGGCATAGGCGATCAAGATGGCAGCGCTGCAAAAAATGCTGATACTGAAAAAGATCGCGCTCAAAGTAGCGGTGAGATTAGTTTCAATATGGACGCTTATCGGCAGGGATGGAGTCGAGGCAATAAGGCTTATTGGACACGTTTGGGGTTCGAAGATGCGCATAACGGCGTCAGCGATAAGCAATTTATTGAGCATCAAAAGCGTGCTCAACAATCTAAGTTGTTCGTGCGTGAGAATGCTTACCGTCAGGCTTGGGAGCAAGAGATTGTCGAATATTGGAAGCGCTTAGCTTGGTCGGATGCGACTAGCGGCTGGGATGTGTATATGCGCCGCGTTGATGCCAAAAAGCGTGATCTCAAATTTAGCGAAGTAGAATATCAGGCGATGTGGGAGAAACGCTTACAACAATATTGGACAGATGCAGGACATGACGATGGATTTGGGCAGCCAAACCGTTTCGAAGAACGTAACGCCAATGCCCGTAATGATAAATTATTTGTTTTGGCTCGTTCAAAAGATGATTATATGCAGGCATGGTATGCGGAAAATGCACGTTATTGCAGCCCACAGAATGCATTTGAATTCGGTCGTCGCTCAGCGTATTTCGCTTTAAATGTATGTAACCCTAATGTACAAGGCCGAGCGCAGCATGGTTATGTTAGTGGTGAGCGTTATGAGAACGTGATGCGTGAACGCGTTCGAGTTGAACGTGATCTGAGTAGCACAATCGCGAGACGCAACGACAATGATGACAAATTGCGCCGCCTCGAGAAAGAGATCAAACGCGATCAAGATAATAAAGACCGTCCACGTAACGAAGAGACGGCTAAAATTGATAAAAAACGTGAACAAGACCGCGCAG